>JAHYJF010000375.1 GCA_019428955.1 Burkholderiaceae bacterium | reverse complement strand
CGCTGCTGCACAAGGCCTTCAAGATGCTCAACTGGCAGGGCGGCGCCGGCACCCAGTACGCCACCGAGCGCGGGCACGTGGTGATCGAGGCGGAGCTGAAATTGCCGGACAACCCCGGCTTCCTGCGCGACCCGTCCCTGCTGGCATTTCGCCAGGCGCACCGCTCGAAAGGTTCGGTGGCGGTGGTGATCAGCCCGCTGACCGTGATCACCATGCACTTGGACATGATCAACATCCGCTTCGCCATCCCGCGCGCGGTCGACAAGACGGAAGTCCATTACGGCTACTTCCATCACCTGGACGACGATGCCGACATGATCCGCCACCGCCTGCGCCAGGCCGGCAACATGCTGGGGCCAAGCGGCCTGGTGTCGATCGAGGACGCGGCCATCTTTCACCGCATCCAGGCCGGCAACCGCACGCCCGGCAAAGCACTGTTCCAGAAGGGCGTGCACGACGAGCACGCGCTGTGGTTCGACTTCAAGCAGAACGACGAGGCCGGCAACATGCCGCGCTGGGAGTGGTATCGAAAGGCGATGGGCTTGGTGCGGGACGAGGCCTGAGCCATCGGAAAACTGCGGGAGCCCGGCAGCGCCGGGCGATCATCGCGCAGCGAAGCTGCGCTCCCACAAGGTTTTTCGGTAGCGGACGCTGGAAAATCCAGAATGGATTTATTCAGCTTCCCTCAGAGGGTGTAGACAAAAAGATATAAAATGCAGCCTACTGGCGATCTGAGCACAGGGGCTACGAATGAGCAAGCGCGGGCGTCCGCCGAAGCTGACGGCACAGGACTATCCGATGTTGAGGGAAGTGGTGGCCGCTCGGCCGAGCGCCACGCTCGGTGAGATCACCGCCGCTGTGCAGGAACAGACCGGGCAGCGGCTCGATCGGGTCACCGTGCGCAAGGCGCTGAGCGCGGCCGGGGTCGTTCGCCACACGCCGGCGATCGAGCGCGATGCGCAGCCGGCTCGGCGTCGCTACGGATACACCGCGGCGCATCGGCGGCATGAGCCCGAGCAGCGCTACCCGAGTTGCCTGACCGATGCGGAATGGGCCTTGGTGGCTGATCTGTTCGATCGGCCTGATGCCCAGGGCGTGCCACCGACGCATAGCCGGCGTCTGATGGTGGATGCCTGTTGCTACGCGGTGCGCACGGGGTGCTCGTGGCGGATGCTGCCCAGTGAGTTTCCGCACTGGGACAACGTCTACAAGACGTTTCGCCGGTGGAGCGCGCAAGGCAAGTTCGAGCAGATGCATGATCGGCTGCGCAACCTGTGGCGCGAACGAGAGAACCGCACCGCCGCACCGACGGCGGCCGTGCTGGATGCGCAATCCACACGCAGCTCCCCGCAAGGCGGCGAGCGCGGCTTCGATGCCGGCAAGAAGGTCAAGGGGCGCAAGCGCAACCTGGTGGTCGACACCTTGGGCTTGCTCCTGGCGGTGACCGTCACCGCCGCCAGCGTGCAGGACCGCGATGCCTCTCACGCCGCCGTTGCCGCGGCCAAGGAAAAGTATTCCTCGGTACAGACGCTCTTTGTCGATGGCGGCTATGCCGGCCAGTGCGCGCAAACCCTGCACGACACGCACGGACTCACCGTCGAAGTCGTCCGCCACCCTGCCAATGGGAACGGGGGCTCTTGGCATCATGCGGGTCAGGGCCAGCTATTCCCCGTCAAGGCCGATGCCAATGGCTTCGTCGCTCTCCCCAAGCGCTGGGTGGTCGAACGAACCCACGGCTGGAACGAACGGGCGCGCAGACTCATCATGCATCACGACCGCCTCACGCACGTCTCGGAAGCTTGGGTCTGGCTTGCCGAAGCTCGCCTTCTGCTTCGTCGTCTGACAACCTGATTGTTTTGTCTACACCTTCTAAGGAAGCGCTGAATAAATCCATCCTGGATTTCTCAGCGCCCGCCATCGGAAAAGCGTGGTTTTCCGATGGCTCACAAAATCAGCAGCTTGCAGCCGCTGATTTTGGCAGCGCATCCCTGCGCTGCGGGAAGCGCTGAATAAATCGGCGCTTCCCTATGGAAGTGCTGAAAAATGCCTTCCCTGGCATTTTTCAGCTCGCCTCGGCGCGGTACACGCCCGCGCCGGGCTCCATGAATCAAGCACTTCGCGCTTGCTTCATGCCGGGGCATCCTGCCCCGGACGGGAAGCGCTGAATAAATCAGCGCTTCCCTATGATTCAGGACTTGCCCGGCAAAGGAAAGCACGCCGGTCTTTCATATAATTACCGGCCCTTTCGGCGCGAGACCCCTCCATGACTTACTGCGTCGGCATCAAGGTCAATGCCGGGCTGGTGTTCGCCTCCGACTCGCGCACCAATGCCGGCGTCGACCAGGTCAGCACCTACAGCAAGATGCACGTGTTCGAGCGGCCCGGCGAGCGGGTGTTCGTGGTGCTCAGTGCCGGCAATCTGGCCACCAGCCAGGCGGTGATCCACCGCCTGCGGCGCGAGTTCAAGGACCCGGCCGGCGTGGGGCTCGGCGCCGTCGCCGACGTGTTCGAGGCCGCCGGGCATCTGGGCGACGTGAGCTATCAGGCCCAGCAGGAACACGCGGATGCGCTCGAGCGCAGCGGCGTGAGCGCCGAGGCAAGCTTCATCATCGGCGGCGAGGTGGCCGGCTCCGGCCATGAAATCTGCCTGGTCTACCCTCAGGGCAACTACATCAGCGCGACCCCGGAAACGCCGTATCTGCAAACCGGCGAGACCAAGTACGGCAAGCCGATCCTGGACCGCATCATCGCCGCCAACACCACGCTCGACGACGCCGCCCGCTGCGCGCTGGTGTCGCTAGACTCGACCATCCGCGCCAACATCTCGGTCGGACCGCCGCTGGATGTGGCCATCTGCGTGGCCGGTGAGCTGCGCGTCAGTCGGCGCCTGAGCCTGGCCGGCGACTCGCCGCTGTACATCGGCGTGCAGCAGGGCTGGAACGAGGG
>JAHYJF010000374.1 GCA_019428955.1 Burkholderiaceae bacterium | reverse complement strand
GTCTTCCCCGACCGCGAGCACTTTGGCCGGATCTTCTACAACCAGGCCAACCTCTCGGCCGCCGGGATCCCGCAGATCGCGGTGGTGATGGGCTCATGCACGGCGGGCGGCGCCTACGTGCCGGCGATGAGCGACGAAGCCGTGATCGTCAAGGATCAGGGCACGATCTTCCTCGGTGGTCCGCCGCTGGTCAAGGCCGCCACCGGCGAGGTGGTGAGCGCCGAGGACCTCGGCGGCGGCGACGTCCACACCCGGCTCTCGGGCGTCGCCGATCACCTGGCGCAGAACGATCCCCATGCGCTGGCGATCGCGCGCAACATCGTCGCCGGCCTGAACCGGCGCAAGACTCCCGACATCGTGCTGCGCGAGCCGGTCGCACCGCTCTACCCGGCCGAGGAACTCTACGGGGTCATCCCCACCGACACCCGCAAACCCTACGACGTGCGCGAGGTGATCGCCCGCATCGTCGACGGCTCGGAATTCGACGAATTCAAGGTGCGCTACGGCACCACGCTGGTGACCGGTTTCGCCCATATCCAGGGCGTGCCCGTCGGGATCGTGGCCAACAACGGCATCCTCTTTTCGGAGTCGGCCAACAAGGGCGCGCATTTCGTCGAACTGTGCGCGCAGCGCCGGATCCCGCTTATCTTCCTGCAGAACATCACCGGCTTCATGGTCGGGCGCAAGTACGAGAACGAGGGCATCGCCCGGGCCGGCGCCAAGATGGTGATGGCGGTGGCCTGCGCGCAGGTGCCGCGCTTTACGGTGATCATCGGCGGCAGCTTCGGCGCCGGCAACTACGGCATGTGCGGCCGGGCCTACTCGCCGCGCTTCCTGTGGATGTGGCCCAACGCACGCATCAGCGTGATGGGCGGCGAACAGGCCGCGTCGGTGCTCGCCACCGTCAAGCGTGACGGCTTCGAGAGCCGCGGCAAGACCTGGAGTGCCGAAGAAGAGGCGGCGTTTCGCGCCCCGATCATGGAGCAGTACGAACGCCAGGGACACCCCTACTACGCCACCGCGCGCCTGTGGGACGACGGCATCATC
Source organism: Burkholderiaceae bacterium (assembly GCA_019428955.1). Lineage (GTDB taxonomy): Bacteria > Pseudomonadota > Gammaproteobacteria > Burkholderiales > Burkholderiaceae_E > JAGXFR01. The sequence goes on along the minus strand of JAHYJF010000374.1, from coordinate 1,907 downwards.
GATCCGGCCGACACCCGCACCGTGCTCGGGCTGGCCCTTTCGGCGGCGCTCAACGCCCCGATCCCCGCGACGCGCTTCGGCGTGTTCCGAATGTGAGGAGCAACGACATGGCTTACCAGACCCTTGAGATCGAGATTCGCGACGGCGCGGGATTCCTGTGGCTCAACCGCCCGGAACTGCGCAACGCCATGAACGACGTGATGATCGGCGAACTCGTCGCGGCCATTGCCGAGCTCGATGCCGAGCCGGCAGCGCGGGTCATCGTGCTCGGCGGGCGCGGCAAGGCGTTCTGCGCCGGCGCCGACCTCAACTGGATGCGCGCAGCCCGCGATTTCACTCCGGCTCAGGCACGCGCCGACTCGGCGCGGCTGGCGGCGGTGTTGCGCGGGCTCTACGAAAGCGCCAAGCCGACGCTCGCCCGGGTGCAGGGAGCGGCGTTCGCCGGTGGCATGGGGCTGGTGGCGGCGTGCGACCTGGTGATCGCCAGCACCGAGGCCAAGTTCTGCCTCTCCGAGGTCCGGCTGGGACTGATCCCGGCCATGATCAGCCCTTACCTGCTGCGCGCGATCGGCGAACGCCAGGCGCGGCGCTACATGTTGAGCGCCGAGGTCTTCGACGCCGCGCAGGCCCGCGACATCGGGCTGATCCACGAAATGGTCGCCGCCGACACGCTCGACGCCACCGTCGCAGCGATGGTGGTGACACTGGCCGCGGGCGCCCCGGGTGCCTTGGGCGAGACCAAGCGCCTGATTCGCGAGGTGGTCGGCCGCAAGATCGACGACGAGTTGGTCGCCGACACCGCCGCCCGGATCGCCGCGGCCCGCTCCTCGGCCGAAGGTCAGGAAGGGATGGCATCGTTCTTCGAAAGACGCCGCCCGACATGGTCGCCGGAGCCGCCCAAATGACCGGCGCGGCCCAGGCGGAGCGCCTTCCGAGGCCCTGAGGCATGAATCGATTCGCCCCCGGCGACCCCCGCCGCGCCGCCCTGGCGCAGGCGCTGCTCTACATCACCCCGGCGATCTGGAGCGCGAATTTCATCGTCGCCCGAATGGCGGTGGGCGTCGTCGAGCCACACCTGCTGGCGCTGTTGCGCTGGACCATGGCCAGCGCGATGATGCTGCCGCTCGCCCTACCCGGGCTCAGGCGCCACTGGCCGCAGTGGCGGAGCGAGTGGCAGGACCTGCTGTTGATGGGTGCGTTAGGGATGTGGATCTGCGGAGCTTTCGTCTACATCGGCGCAGCCAGCACCCCGGCGGTCAACATCGGCCTCCTGTACGCCACCGCGCCGGTGCTGATCGCGGTCGGCTCGGCGCTGTGGCTCGGCGAGCGGCTGAGCAAGCGCCAGATCTTCGGGGTCGTGCTGGCGCTCACCGGAACCACCATGATCGTGGTCAAGGGCTCACTCGACAACCTCCTGGCCTTCCGGCTCAACGTCGGCGACCTCTGGATCATCGCCTCGGTGCTGTCATGGGCCACCTACTCGCTGCTCTTGCGCGGCCGCGCTTCGGTGCTCGATCCGTTCGCGCGCCTCACCGCGATCGCGCTCGGCGGGGTGATCGTGTTGATTCCGTTCACACTTGCCGAGATCGCGCTGACCGGCGCCCCCAAGCCCAGCGTCGCGATGTTCACGCTCGCCTTCGTCGCCGCGCTGCTGCCTGGTTTCCTGTCCTACCAGGCGTATTCGTTCCTGCAGCGCGAACTCGGGGTTGCGCGCACCGGGCTGGTGATGTACCTCTCCCCGATCTACGCCGCACTGGTCGCCTGGGCGATGCTGGGCGAGGCGCCGCAGTGGTTCCACGGCGCCGGCGCACTGCTGATCCTGCCCGGTATCTACCTGGCCACCCGCACTCCTGCCAAGATCACGCCATGAGGTTGAAGCCATGTTCAGCAAGATCCTGAGATCGGAA
>JAHYJF010000373.1 GCA_019428955.1 Burkholderiaceae bacterium | reverse complement strand
TCTCTGGAGCGACGTTTACGACTTTATTCTCACAAAATATGGGCCTCCAGCTGCGGTGCGTTTCGTCGTCTTTTTCACGACGAAGACGCAGTTCGCTACACCGTACACAGCCAGTCAGACGCGCCTGTCTGCACGACGCTGCCGGTGTCACGCCGCTGCGCGCCGGTTACCGCGAACGTTCAGCCGAAAGACTGCCGCTTGTTGCGTGGTGCGCAACATGATAGAGTCGTTCCATGATCAACTCGTTCCGGCACAAAGGCTTGCGCAAGCTCTTTGAGACCGGCAGCACCTCCGGCGTCCAAGCCAGCCACGCCAAGCGGCTCCGGATGCAGTTGGCTGCCTTGGACACTGCACGGGCCGTCGAGGACATGGACATCCCCGGCTTCCGGCTGCACCCACTCAAAGGCCAAATGCGCCGGCGCTGGGCCATAACGGTCAATGGCAATTGGCGGCTGACGTTCGAGTTCAAGGATGGGAACGCCTACGTCCTGGACTATGAGGACTATCACTGATGGCTATGTACAACCCTCCCCACCCTGGTGAGTTCATCACCGACATCTATCTTGAGCCCAATGGCATCAGCGGGCGCGAGCTGGCCCAAAAGCTGGATGTTGCAGCCTCCACTCTCAGTCGCATTCTCAAGGGCTCTAGCCGGGTCACCCCTGAGATGGCGCTCCGGCTTTCCAAGGCTGTTGGTCGATCCCCCGAGAGCTGGCTCGCCATGCAGGATACCCATGATCTTTGGGTTGCTCGTCAGCATGTCAACCTGCAGCGGGTTGGCAAGCTCAAACTGGCCGCGGCCTGATAATTCGAGCGGACTTGCGCGAAAAGCCGCGCGGCAGGTAGAAAAGGAATCCGCCTGAGCCGACACCAGATCAGGCGCTTTCAGTCGCCCAGGTCACGTTTCTTCTCTTCGAATTCGGTCTTGTCGATCTCGCCGCGGGCATAGCGCTCCTTGAGTATGTCGAGCGCCGACTTCCCGGAGGGCTGGCCAGTGGCCGTGCCCGAAGCGTCGTCGTTGGCACCCGGCGCATCGGCGGTGAAATTCACGATGTCGGAGACGCGCTGATCGAGGTGGGCGGTGATCAGGATCACGCGGTTCGGATCACCCGTATCGCGCTGGATCGCAACCACGTCCATCCCCGCGGTGGGCGTGGGCAGGCGCGGGCCGCTGAAGACCTGCGCCGGCGTCACCACCTCGAGGCAGCCGCCGCATTGTTGCGACAAATTCACCAAACGCTGGCGCACCAACTGGCGCGCCGCGCCGAGATCGTGCCCGCCGGAGCGGTCGTCGCGTTGTCCTACAGACATCCGATAGTCCGACCGATAGTCTGCTAGGAATCCAGGGAACAAACTGGCGACTTCCCGTGACTCAGTCCATCCGTCATCCACAAGCGGCATCCATGAATTCGTTGAAGACCTACATCGTCGAGGACAGCCAGCTGATTCGCGAAAACCTGATCGCGACGCTGGAGGAACTCGGCCCGGTAGAGGTGGTCGGCACGGCAGAGGATGAAGCGTCGGCGGTCAAGTGGCTCAGTGAGCCGGGCAATCGCTTCGATCTGGTGATCGTCGACATCTTCCTCAAGGGCGGTTCCGGCTTGGGTGTGCTCCGGGCCGCGCACGCTCTGCAGCAACAGCACAAGCTGGTGATGCTGACCAACTATGCCACCCCCGACATGCGGCGCAGGTGCCTTGAACTTGGCGCCGACCGAGTGTTCGACAAGTCCCACGAGATCGACGCCCTGATCCTGTACTGCGGTGGACAGACGAGCCCGGAGACCGTCGAAAGCGACGCGAAATCGTGACTCAAAAACGCCAACCGCGGCGCCGCGATTGGCGTTGACTCACTTGAGACGCATGTCGTTCTTGACCGAGGTCACGCCATGGACGCCGCGCGCCACTGCGATCGCCTTGTTGATGTCGACCTGCGAATTCACGAAACCGCTGAGTTGAACCACGCCCTTGAAGGTCTCGACGTTTATCTCGGCGACCTTCAGGGTCGACTCGTTGAAGATGGCCGCCTTAACTTTGAGGGTAATGGCGGCGTCGTCAATATATTCGCCGGTCCCCTCCTTCTTCGAAGTGGACGCACAGCCTACGACGGAGACCAGCGTTACGGCGAGGAAAATCGCGGAAAGTATCTTGCTGACTTTTTTCATGGTCGATGCTCCAGATGGCAGCGCGCCCCGCGCGCGGTGTAATAACGTCTGTAAAAGTGTAGTCACAGAAAGCGCTGCGGTCTGTACGGTGACGCACACACCGCAGCCCGCATCAACCGGTACCGTCGCGGGCGATGCCCACGTTGGATACCGTACCGACCAGGCCCGGGCGCTGAGGCATTCTTCGAATGCGGCAATAGCACGGAGGTGAGCAGGGCAATGATTTCGCAGGAATCCCATGCGGGCGGGGCATCTTCTATTGGAAGGCAAGACGCGACGATGAAGCGGCGCGCCCGGGCTTGCGCACTGCTCGGGGCATGGCTCGTTGCGACCAGCGCGTGGACCGGCCTTGCGCATGGACAGACGGCCGACGGTGCGGCGTCAGCCGCGCTGCGCGCACGGTTCGCGCAGTTGCGTGCCAGCCCGCAGAGCCACGCCCTCCCGCAGTCGCTCTACCTGCGCTCGCATGAAACCTCCGACCGGCTTCAGGGAGACATCTACGCGCTCGTCGATTACCCCTACGGGGAGGTGCGCCGCGTGCTTTCGCGCGTGAACTCATGGTGCGACATCCTGATCCAGCATCTGAACGTCAAGTACTGCGATGCTTCGAACACCGGAAGCCCCGATACCTTGCGCGTGGGCGTCGGACGCAAGACGTACCAGCCGCTCGCGGACGCGTACTGGATGCGCTTCGCTTTCGAAGTCGCGCGCGACAGCGACGAGTATCTGAACGTGGTCCTGCAGGCGCCGGCCGGCCCTCTGAGCACGCGCAACTACCTGATCGAGGTGCAGG
>JAHYJF010000372.1 GCA_019428955.1 Burkholderiaceae bacterium | reverse complement strand
CTCCAACAACCACCGCACCACCCGCGACCGCTGCATACCCGAGAGCCCCCACGTCTCCCACGCCCACGTGTCCTCGACCGCATCCACGGCCGTCACCAACGCCATTCCCCGCATCGAGGGCGCATGCCGCCGCGAGCGCGTCACCGGCACGCTCAACCGCACCTGCCCCGGCGCCACCGCCAACCCCAAGCCCGCCAACCAACCCACGCTCTCCCGCGCCAGCACCTCCGCCTCCAACGGACTCCGAGCGAACTCCTGCCGCAAAGCCCGCTCCATCAACACCACCACCGACTTCATCCACACCGAACGCATCTCGAACGCGACCCGCTGCCGGTACGACCGAACACGACCCACGCGGAAACCACCTCCAAACCCCAGCAGAACAACCTACGATACTACAACACCGCTATCTCGACTTCGACAGCGTCTAGGCACAGTTGAGGGGTGTTCGCGCCGTCCCTGACGTTGCTCGTCGGGTGTGAGGGTAGCGCGACGTGATGTAACTAGGCCTTGGTGGGCTTGGGGATGTCCAGGAAGCGCTTGGGTGGCTTGAGGTTTAGCGCGTCCAGCACGCTCTTCACGCCCTTGGTGAGGGTACTGGTTTGGGTGATGATGCCGTGCTGGGTGCGGTGCTGACCGGCCATCAATGCCCACAGGTCTTGCTTGAGGTTGCCCCAGGTGTCGCGGGTCTCGTTCTCGATCACGCGGATGAGCAGCAGCGCCAGCCAGCAGAGCAGCACGTGCGCCTTGATGCGTTCGCGCTTGTGGTGGTAGACGGGCCGCACATCGACGGTGTGCTTCAGGTCGCGGTTGACGCGTTCGATCTCGTGCAGTTGCTTGTAGCCCATGGCGACGTCCTCGGCCGTGAGGTGGTCGTCGTTGGTGCTGATGAGGTACTTGCCGTCGAGATGCGCTTCGCGCGCGATCTTGGCCTTGTCGAGCAGTAGCTTCCCGCTCTTGGTCTGGCGGAGGTAGCGGCCGAAGGTGGGGTGCGCGCGCAGCGCGCAGGCGTCCTTGTGGTGCGCCTCGCCGGCGAGCTGCTGCAGGTTGGCGAGGCGACGTTCGGTCTCGCGGATGATGTCCTCGCGCTTGAGTTGGTCGCGCTTGGCCTCAGCGGGGTTGTGCACGATCACGAAGCGGCGCGCGGTGACGCTACCCTGGTTGATGATCACTTCCTTGATGCGCAAGCCGTTCGCGAGCGTCTTGTAGCCGGGTTCATTCATCAGTAGGTGGTGTTTCGGTCTGGTTGGTTCGTCGTTGAAGGGGTTGGGGGTCGTTCGGTGGGGTTCGGGGATGCGTTGCTGGCTGTGGAGCGGTCGCGGTGGGTGCGGCGCCGGTGTTTCGGGCGTGTGGCTGGGGTGCTGGGGTGGTGTTCACTTTCTGGCGGCGTAGGGCGTTCGGCAGCGTGTCCTGCGCGCTGCTGGTCGGCGGCCAGCCTGTGGGCGCTGGGGTGGTTACGGCGCGTTGGCTTGCAGGGAGTACGCGATGCGCGCCCACGCGAGCTGGCTTGGGGCGTGCTGCGGGAGGCGTAGGGTCGTGCGTCGGCGGGAGACTTCGATCACGCCGGCGAGCTTGATCAGGCATTCGCGTAGGGTGCCGATGTGGGCGCGCGCGAGCTCGGTGCGCGCGGCGTGCAAGCGCAGCTGCTGGTAGAGCGCGAAGGCGCACAGGGTGAGCAGCAGCCGCAGTTGGTTGGCGAGCATGCTGGTGCAGGAGAGCCGGTCGATGCGTAGGGCTTCTTTGGCTTCCTTGATGCGGTTCTCCATGTCGCCGCGGGGCGCGTAGATGCGGGCGTAGATGGCTTCGGGTCTCCCGCGCAGGTTGGTCACGAGGTAGCGCGGGTTGTCGCGGGGCGCGCGGTCGGGGTAGCGGGTGACCTCACTCTTGATGATCACCCGCCGGGGATGCGGCCAGGACTTGGCCTTGTACGTCACCGCGGCATAGCAGCGGGCGCTGGCGCCAGTGGCGGCACTCGCGTCGCGCGCGCGCTGCATGCTTGGCTCGGCGAGCTTCGCGAGCGCGCGGTTGTCGGGCAGGCCGATGACGTACTCCAGTCCTTGGCGTTCGAGGTAGTCGTACACCTTGGGGGTGGCGAAGCCGGCGTCGCCGCGGAAGCGGATTCGCGCGCGCGGGAATGCGGCGCGTAGGCGCGGCAGCAGCCGCCGCAAGATCACGCGGAAGCCCAGCGACGCCGCCGCCGTGCCGGGCCGCCACAGGGCGGCGATGAGGTGCTGGTCGCTCTCGCGATCGAACTGCACGCTCACCAGCAACGGGTACAGGCAGTGCTGGTCGAAGTAGCCGTTGAACAGCACCCCCTGCTGGCTGCCGTACGCCGGATCGACGGTGCCGTCGAGGTCGATGGTGATGCGCTTCACGCGCTTACCCACGCGACCGCGGTGCGACGCGATGATGGCGTCCATGACGGCTTCGGCGCCGGTGATGAGGCTGCGCAGCGCATGCCGGTTCTCGAACCGCGAGATCGTCGGTTGCGATCCCAACGGCGGCCCACCGAGCGGGTCACGACCCAACAGCAGCAGTTGGGTCGGGTCATGCCGCAAGCGCTCGGCGTCGTTACCATCCTCGTACCCGCAGGCGATGCCGTACACGCGCTGGCGCACCAGATCCAACTGCGGGTGCTGCACGCGGCTGGCGTCACGCGTGTCGGGCAACGCCGCCGCCAACGCCGCCGTGATGCCGAGGCGATCATCAAGCAAGCGCAACAGCACGCCGCCGGCGTCACTGCTGCTGCGCGGCTGATCGAAGCTCGCCAGGAGCGGCTTCGCGAACGAACGACCGAACAAGACTTGGGTGGTCGTGCTAAACTCGCTCACCAGAAGGCCTCCGATCCCTAGAAAGTGCGTCCTCAACACACTTTCTACCACATCGAAGGCCTTCTTGCTATGGGACTAACGAATAATCCGGGCTAATAACAATACCGTTCACTTAGGCTTGACGGGGTTCGTTGGG
>JAHYJF010000023.1 GCA_019428955.1 Burkholderiaceae bacterium | reverse complement strand
TGAATGCACTGCTCGATGCAGCCGAGCTTGGCTTGGAAGCCAAGAAGAAAACACGCACCGTGCTGAATCGGCTGTGGCTGGAGCCACGCGCCGAATTGGTCGAGTACGCCGATCGCGGCGTGGCCATCCACCAGACGCAGCCGGACACTCCCATCTCAGCACTGTGCTGGGGCATGTCCGTGTCGACGTACCCGTTCTTTGGGAAGGTAGCCGAGCTGGTGGGCCGCCTGTCCGCGATTCAGGGCGACTGTGCGTCCGCCGAGGTCCATCGGCGCATGAGTGAAACCTATGGGGAGCGCGAAGGCACCCGGCGTATGACCAACATGGTCATCCAGAGCCAGGCGAGCTGGGGCGCCGTGGAGCGGGTCGAGAAAGGCAAGCGCGTCATTCGCTTGCCACAGACGAGCATCGACAACGATGCGCTCACTGCCTGGCTGATCGAAGCTGCTGTGCGCTACGCAGGTAAGCCCGTTTCAGTACCCAGTCTGCAGTCGCTGCCCGTGCTGTTCCCGTTCAACTTGACGCGGCCCCTGGCCTACGTGGTGTCGAACAGCCCGAGCCTCGACCTCCGGTCGGAAGGCCCGAGTAACCAGTTCGTCGCTTTGCGCGCCACCCTCTGAGGACAGACATGAATACAAAAACAGACAGCACAGGCGCGCAAGCAAATTGGTTCGTCGGCGCGAGCTATGGCGGTACTGATGATCAGATGCCGCGATTTCTTGCAGAAGGAATTTGGGAAAACGGCTACGACGACAAGCTCCTCGATGTGGTGCGTTCAATGCGCCCGGGAGAGCGGATCGCCATCAAGTCGTCTTACACGCGAAAGCACGGTCTGCCTTTCGATAGCCGAGGCCGAGCGGTTTCGGTTATGGGCATCAAGGCGGTCGGCACGATCACCGAAAACCTGAACGACGGGAAGCGGGTGAAGGTGGACTGGGCCAAGGTCGAGCCGGTACGGGAGTGGTACTTCTACACTCACCGAGCAACGATCTGGCGCGTGCTGCCCGGCGAATGGATGAACGATGCGCTGATTGCATTTGCGTTTGACGGCAAGCCGCAGGATGTGGATCGCTTTCGCAACGAGCCCTTTTGGCGTGAGCGTTACGGCACGACTTCGCCAGAAAAGCAGCGCTTCGAGTGGACGGACTTCTACGAGGCAGTGGCCGAAAAGCTGCTGGCCCACGCAGACGATCGAACTCCGCTCATCGAGGGCATCCACGAGATCGCGTCCCGGGTGCCGGGGCTGACCTATCTCCAGGATAAGTTTCCCGATGGAACCAGTGGTCCGCTGCGGGACATTTGCCCGTTCACCACGATGGGCACCTTTAACCGGTCCATGACCGATGCCAACCGCAAGACCATCGCGGGCGAACTTGCCAAGTTGCTGGGTGTGACGGTGCCGGTCCCGCCTTCATTCGAAGGCATTCCCGTTCTCAACAACCAACGTTCCTGGTTTTTCGCCTATGCCGACAAGCGTGGTGCGGGCGACATCGACGCGCTATGGAAGGTATTCGTTGCCGCGAGCAAGATGGTCGATGGCGACCAGTTGGACACTCGCGATGCCTTCATCCGGGCTTATGACGAGGCAACCCAAGTGTGGGGTGTCGCATGGAACCTTTCGACAGGTCTCTACTGGGCGCATCCGTGGGAATTCCTGACCCTGGATAGCCAGTCGCGCCACTACATCAACAAGCGGCTCGGCCTGAATGTCGCCATCAGTGGTCAGCAAGGCCCATGTGATGGTCGGGCCTATCTGAAGCTGCTGGACGATTTGCGTTCGCGCTTCGGCGAAGACGGCTATCCGGTCCACAGTTTCCCGGACTTGTCGCTTGCGTCCTGGATGTACAAAGACCCGGTTGACGAGCCTGTGCCGGCTGGCGATATCGGTACCAATGCCGGAGCAGAACAGGAAACTGAAGGTGAAGTTCGCGAAGCCTTTCAGGTGGCAGCGCCAATCGTTCCCTACTCGGTGGAGGAGATCCTCAAGGACGGCTGTTTCCTGGAGCGGGCCGAGATTGACCGCTTGCTCGATCGTCTGCGCGCAAAAAAGAACCTCATCCTTCAGGGGCCTCCGGGCACGGGCAAGACCTGGCTAGCCAAACGGCTCGCGTTCGCGCTAATGGGGCAGAAGGACGACAGCAAGGTCCGTGCAGTGCAGTTCCACCCCAACCTGTCCTACGAGGACTTTGTTCGAGGGTGGCGCCCCACTGGAGAAGGCAAGTTGTCGCTGGCGGACGGTGTCTTCATGGAAGCCATCAAGGCCGCATCGAAGGAGCCTTCGTCGAAGTTTGTCGTGGTGATCGAGGAGATCAACCGTGGAAACCAGGCGCAGATCTTCGGCGAGTTGCTGACTCTGCTTGAGGCCGGCAAGCGGACACCCAACGAAGTGTTCCGTGAGCTGCGATGGCTGGGTGCGGGTGCGGACTTGGCTGCCCGCATTGCCGGCAACGCGCGCCGCTGGTGGCGCAACAGCGCTCTGGGTCTGAACCGCGTTGCCCATTGCCTACTTCGACCGACTGGGAGTCCCGCGACTCTCCTGACCTCAACTTCTCGAACCGCCCGGTGCGGACCCGCATGCCGGGTGGCGTGGGAGGGGTCCGATCAACTATGATCGGACCCTATCCCGATTGCGCGTTGGCGAGACTAGTGAAGAAGAACTGTCTGCCGCCGCGGGTTGCAGACTCAATGAACCTGGCGCCAATACGTCGGGTTGGCGTAGGTGTTCTTGAGGTAATCGACGAAGGCCCGCACCCGCAACGGTAGCAAGCGGCGCTGCGCGAACACTGCGTAGATCGCATTGTCGGGCGCCGCGAAATTGTCGAGCACGGAGCGCAGCCGGCCGGCGCGTAAATCCTCCCCAGCCTCCCACAGCGAGCGCCACGCCAGGCCGCGACCGGCCAGAGCCCAGTCATGCAGGACCGCGCCGTCGTTGCAGGCCAGCGATCCTGAAACCCTGATCCACTGCGCTTCGCCATCGACCAGCAGTTGCCAGCCGCGCGCCTGGTTGCCGTAGTTGCCGAAGGTCAGGCACTCGTGGCGGGCGAGATCAGCCGGCGCCAGCGGGGTTCCATGGGTTGCCAAGTACTGGGGGCTGGCGACAATCACCCGCTGGTTGGCAGCAAGCCTGATTCCCACCAGGTTGGAATCGTCGAGCATGCCGATGCGCACCGCCAGGTCGATGCCCTCGTTGATGACGTCGGCGAGGCGGTCGGCGAGATCGAGCGAGATGCTGACTTCGGGGTTGGCGTCCAGGAAAGAGGCGACCAGCGGCGCCACGTGGCGGCGACCGAATCCTGCCGGTGCCGTAATGTTGAGGTGGCCGCTGGCCTTTACTCCGCCCAGGGAGACCGAGGCTTCGGCATTGTTCATGTCGGCGAGGATGCGCTGGCAGTCCTCGAGGAAGGCAATGCCTTCGAAAGTTGGGGTAACGCGGCGCGTGGTGCGGGTGAACAGCTTGACGCCGAGGCGTTGCTCGAGTGCGTCGATGCGCCGCCCGATTACGCCTGGCGATACCCCCTCGACCGCGGCTGCCGCCGACAGCCCGCCGCGGGTGGCTACGGCCACGAAGGTTTCGATCTGCTTGAAGTGGTCCATAGTCAGTTATGTAAGAAACACAAAGGTAAAACGACTATAGGATACTTTAACAACAAATTGGGTTGCAATAAAATGAAACGATGAACAAAAGTCGTGATCTGCCCATCCGCGCCGTCGCCTTCGATGCCTACGGCACTCTGTTCGACGTCCACTCGGTGATCAGCCTGGCCGAGCAACTCTGCCCGGGCCGCGGCGAGGAGCTATCCATGCTTTGGCGCCAGAAGCAGCTCGAGTACTCCTGGTTGCGGGCCATGTCGGGACGCTACAAGCAATTCTGGGGAATTACCCGCGATGCCCTGCGTTTCGCGGTCGCGCGGCTCGCGCCCGAACTGAGCGCGGCCGACGAGTCGCGTTTGATGAACCAGTACTCGAGCCTCTCGGCATTTCCCGAGAACCTCGCGGCGTTGCGCGAATTGCGTGCGTTGGGGTTGCCCTTGGCGATTCTGACCAACGGTAACCGCGAAATGATCGAGGTCTCGGTGCGCAGTTCCGGAATGGACGGGATGTTCGAGCACCTGCTCTCGTCCGAGTCGGTGCAGACCTTCAAGACCAGGTCAGCAATCTACGATCTCGGTCCCCAGGCGTTGGGCGTGAGCGCCGCTGAGATCCTCTTTGTTTCGTCCAACTGCTGGGACGCGATCGCCGCGACCTGGCACGGCTACCGCAGCTTCTGGATCAACCGTAGTGGGGCACCGCTCGAGGTGCTCGATGCCACCCCGCACGCGACCGGTAGCCTGCTGACCGAGGTGGTCGAGTACGCACGCCAGCGCCTCTCTTGAAACCCATAGATAAACGAACCATGAGTCCCAAGATGACCAAGACCTCCGCTTCCGCACTTCCCGCCGGCATCAAGATCAACGCCGAGATGGAGCCGCGCTTTGAAGAGATTCTGACCCCCGAAGCCCTCGAGTTCGTGGCCCGGCTGCATCGCGCCTTCGAACCTCGGCGCCAGGAGCTGCTGGCGGCGCGAGTCGCCAGGATGGCGCGGATCAACGCCGGCGAACGTCCCGACTTCCTGCCCGAAACCCGGGCAGTGCGCGAGGGTGACTGGGAGATCGCGCCGCTGCCCAAGGATTTGTTGTGCCGCCGCGTCGAGATCACCGGGCCGGTCGAGCGCAAGATGATCATCAACGCGCTGAACTCCGGCGCCGACATGTACATGACCGACTTCGAGGACAGCAATACCCCGAACTGGTCGAACCAGGTCCAGGGGCAGGTCAACCTCTGTGACGCCATTCGCCGCACCATCTCGCTGGAGCAAAATGGCAAGAGTTATCGGCTCAACGACAAGGCCGCGGTGCTGATCGTGCGCCCGCGCGGTTGGCATCTCGACGAGAAGCATGTGCTGATCGACGGCAAGCGGATCTCGGGCGGGCTGTTCGACCTCGGCCTGTATCTCTTCCATAACGCCAAGGAATTGCTGGCGCGCGGCAGCGGCCCGTACTTCTATCTGCCCAAGCTCGAAAGCCATCTCGAGGCCCGGCTGTGGAACGACGTGTTCGTAATGGCGCAGCGTGAGTTGGGTATCCCCCAGGGCACGATCAAGGCCACCGTGTTGATCGAAACCATCCTCGCGGCATTCGAGATGGACGAAATCCTCTACGAACTGCGCGATCACTCCGCCGGATTGAATGCCGGACGCTGGGACTACATCTTCTCCTGCATCAAGAAGTTTAGCCGCGATGCTGACTTCTGTCTCGCCGACCGGAGCCAGATCACGATGCAGGTGCCGTTCATGCGCGCTTATGCGCTGCTGCTGCTGAAGACCTGCCACCGGCGCAACGCTCCGGCAATCGGCGGGATGAGCGCGCTGATCCCGATCAAGAACGACCCCGAGCGCAACGAGCGGGCGATCGCGTCTGTTGCCGAAGGCAAGGCCCGCGATGCGCAGGACGGCTATGACGGTGGTTGGGTCGCCCATCCCGGGCTGGTTGCTCCGACGATGGCCGAGTTTGTCCGCGTGTTGGGAGACCGTCCCAACCAGATCGACAAGCAACGCCCCGACGTCAATGTGACTGCCGCGGAACTGCTGGATTTCCGGCCCGAGGCGCCGATCACCGAGGCAGGGCTGCGCAACAACATCAATGTCGGCATCCATTACCTCGGGTCCTGGCTGGCCGGTAATGGTTGCGTGCCGATTCACGACCTGATGGAGGATGCCGCCACCGCCGAGATCTCGCGTTCCCAGGTCTGGCAGTGGATTCGCTCGCCCAAGGGTGTGCTCGATGACGGCCGCAAGGTTACCCCGGAACTGGTCAGCGCGATGATTCCCGAGGAACTGGTGAAGATCAAGAAGGTCGTCGGTGGTGACGCCCCGACCTACGACCAGGCAGCCAGGATTTTCGAGCAGATGTCGACCAGCACCGAATACGCTGAATTCCTGACGCTGCCGCTTTACGAAGAAATCGCCTGAGCGGCGAGCACCGTTAGGGTTCCCATCCGGCCGGTGTCGGGAGCAGCACCGCTTCCGCCTCCAGCCGGACCCCGAAGCGCTCCTGCACCGAGGCCCTGATTCGCGCCGCCAGCCCGATCAATTGTGCCCCGGTCGCCTCACCGTGATTGACCAGTACCAGTGCGTGTCGGGCGTCGACGCCGGCATCGCCTTTGCGCATCCCCTTCCAGCCGCAGGCTTCGATCAGCCAGGCGGCCGAGAGCTTGCGCGCGGCAACACCAGCGAGCACTGCCGGATAGTTCGGCACATCAGGGTGCTCGGCGAGCAGTTGTCCGGCCCGGGCAATGCTCACGATCGGATTCTTGAAGAAACTGCCCGCGTTGCCGAGCTGGGTCGGATCTGGCAGCTTGGCGCGGCGAACCCGCCTGACAGCCTCCGCGACGTCATATGGTGTCGGGCGCCGGACCCCGGCGGTATTCAAGGACCGTCCGATGTCACCATGGTCCAGCCGCAGGTGGGTCGTCCGCGACAGCCGCAGTCGCACCCTCAGCACCAGCCAGCGTGGACCGCCGGGACGCTTGAAGACGCTGTCGCGGTACCCGAAAGCGCAGTCATCGGCCGCCAGCGTGGCGCTGGCGCCGCTCTCCAGATCGACCGCGTCGAGCGAATCGAAAATGTCGCTCAGTTCAACCCCGTAGGCGCCGATGTTCTGGATCGGGGCCGCTCCGGCGCTACCCGGGATCAGCGCCAGGTTCTCCAGTCCGTAGCAGCGCTGCGCGAGCGACCAGCGCACCAGGCCGTCCCAATCCTCGCCAGCCGCGGCCTCGATGAGCACGCCGCGCCGGTCGTCGCTGACGATCCGGATGCCGCGCAGCCTGACGCGCAGGATTGTGCCGGGCACATCGGCAGTGAAGAGGACGTTGCTGCCGCCGCCGAGCACGAACGGGGCAGGCCCGTCGGCCAGCGCCGCGCGCAATTCGGCCAGCTGGGATTGGTTGTCGAGCGTGATGAGGGTTCCGGCGCTCGCCGCCACGCCGAAGGTATTGAGGCTCTGCAGCGGGGCGTTGCGGACGATCGACAGGGTCATCATGGTCCGGGGCCGGATGCCGCGATCAGACCGGCTGGTAGGCCAGGCGCAGGTAGATCGGGGCAAACGCTTGCGCCTGCGTGATCTCGATCAGGGCTTCGCGGGCCAGTTCCAGAAGGGCAAGAAAAGTGACCACAGCCACCGGCACTCCCTGGGCGGGTTCGAACAACTCGCTGAACTCGGCGAAGCGCTGGTTGCGCAGCCGGCGCAACACGATCGTCATGTGCTCGCGCACCGAGAGTTCCTCGCGCGCGATGTGATGGTGCTGCAGCATCCGGGAACGCTGCAGGATGTCGTGCCAGGCGTTGCGCAGGTCGATCGGGTCGACTTGGGGCAGACGGGTTTCGAGGGTCTGTTCGATCAGCACCTGGACCTGCTGGAAATCCCGTCCCACCAGCGGCTGGTCGTCGATCCTCTGGGCGGCGAGTTTCATGCGTTCGTATTCAAGCAGCCGGCGGGTCAGTTCGGCGCGTGGATCCTCGGCCTCCTCGCCGGTGTCGGACTTGCGCACCGGCAGCAACATCCGCGACTTGATGTCGATGAGCATGGCGGCCATCAACAGGTATTCACCGGCGAGTTCGAGATTGCGCTCGCGGATTTCCTCGACGTAGGCGAGGTACTGGCGCGTCACGGTCGCCATCGGAATATCGAGAATATTGAAGCTCTGCCGGCGAATCAGGTAGAGCAGCAGATCCAGCGGCCCCTCGAATGACTCGAGGAACACCTCCAGGGCGTCGGGCGGGATGTAGAGATCCTGCGGGACGTGCAGCACCGGCTCTCCATAGAGCCGAGCGAAGACCTTGAGCTCGAGTTGCTGAGACTGTTCGGCTTCTTCGACGTGCGCCCCGACGAGCGCTTCACTCACCCGCTTATACCTTGGGCTGGTAGACGTACGGCTGCTGGGGAATCCGTGACTCTTTGTGACGCGCGGCTGTCTCAAGGTCCTGGGGATGATCCCACCACATCTGGCGTGCCCGTTTCCGGTCGGCGGTGATCTCGGGGCGAGCGCGCACCAGGTCGGAGAGGAACTGCTCCGGCTCGGACACAAAGGCCGGGCGCTGGAATATGCGGGCCACGAAATCCATGAAACGCGAGTCACTCATGATGCTGTTGCTCCGCAACTGTAGGTCGGGTGGTTTGTATTCTACCGGAGGCTTCAACTGACCTTCATGCCTGGTTTTGCCCCCGGGGCGGGCTCGAGCAGGAAGATTCCGTTGCCCTGCGCAGGGTCATCGGAGCCGGCCGAGAGCACCATTCCTTCCGAGACGCCGAACTTCATCGTGCGCGGCGCGAGGTTGGCCACCAGGATTACGTGGCGGCCGACCAGCTGCTCAGGCTCGTAGGCCGACCTGATTCCGGAGAAAACCGTCCTGGCGCCCAGGGCGCCGACATCGAGCGTCAGGCGGATCAGTTTGCGGGATTCGGCCACGGCCTCGGCGGAGCTGACCAGCGCAACCCGCAGGTCGAGTGCGGCGAAATCGTCGATCGAGATCGTCGCCTTGACAGCAGCCTCGGCCGCGGCTGCGGCGGGCTTCTTCGGGCTGCTCGGGCTCTCCTTGGCACCTGCCGGCGCCTCGAACAGGGCGTCGATGATCTTGCCCTCGACCCTGGTGGTGAGGTGCTGGTAGGGCGCGACCTGGTGCCCGACTGGCAAGGACGTGCCGATTGCCTCCCAAGCGCGCTCGGCCGCGCCAAACTGGGCCAGCGCCCGCTCGGCCAGCGCGGGGATGATCGGTGCCAGCAGCAGGGCCAGATCCCGGAACGCCGTCAGGGCGGTCGAGCAGACCATCTGCAGCTCGGCCTCGCGGGACGGGTCCTTGGCGATCTCCCAGGGTTTGCGCGCATCGACGTACTGGTTGACCGCGTCGGCGTACTGCATGACCTCGCGCACCACCTTGCCGGTGTCGCGTCGTTCGTAGAGCTCGGCCAGCGCGTCGGCCCCTGACCAACTGCCGGCGAAGGAGGCCAGCGCGGCGGCGTCCGGGGTGCAGAGCTTGCCGTCGAAGCGCCGGGTGAGAAAGTTTGAGCAGCGGCTGGCAATGTTCACCAGCTTGCCGACCAGGTCACTGTTGATCCGGGCGATGAAATCTTCGGGATTGAAATCCACGTCCTCGACCTTGCTGTTGAGCTTGGCCGCCAGGTAGTAGCGCAACCAATCGGGGTCGAGTCCGAGTTCCAGATAGCGCAGCGGCGAGATCCCGGTCCCGCGGCTCTTGCTCATCTTCTCGCCGCTGACATTGATGAAGCCGTGGACGTTCACGCGCTCCGGTGTCTTGCGCCCGGCGAAGTGCAACATCGCCGGCCAGAACAGCACGTGGAAGTAGATGATGTCCTTGCCGATGAAGTGAAATTGCTCGAGCTCGGGGTCGGTAATCAGGGTGTCGAAGTCGAGGCCCGCCTTATTGCAGTAGGCCTTGAGCGCTGCCAGGTAGCCAATCGGCGCGTCGAGCCAGACATAGAAGTACTTGCCGGGGGCATCGGGAATTTCGATGCCGAAATATGGGGCATCGCGCGAGATATCCCAATCCGCGAGCTTGCTGCCATCCGGGCCGCCCAGCCACTCCTGGGCCTTGGCGAGCACCTCGGGCTGCAGGCGGGCTTCGCCGCGCCGGTCGTTCTGTCTGGTCCAGTCCTGCAGGTACGCTGCGCAGCGCGGGTCCGAGAGCCGGAAGAAATAGTGCTCCGAGCGGCGCAGTTCCGGGGTGGCCCCGGAGAGTGCCGAGAAGGGGTTGCGAAGTTCGGTGGCCGAGTACACCGCGCCGCAGGCCTCGCAGGAGTCGCCGTACTGGTCCTTTGCCGCGCACACCGGGCACTCGCCCTTGATGTAACGATCCGGCAGGAACATCCCCTTGACCGGGTCATAGAACTGCTCGATCTCGCGCACATCGATCAGTCCCGCGGCGCGCAGCGCCCGGTAGATGCTTTGCGAGAGTTCGACGTTCTCGGGCGAGTCGGTGCTGTGCCAGTGGTCGAAGGCGATCGCGAAACCGTCCAGGTAGGCGCGCCGCCCGGCGGCGATCTCGGCGACGAACTCCTGAGGGGTCTTGCCGGCCTTGTCGGCGGCAATCATGATCGGCGCGCCGTGGGCATCGTCGGCACAGACGAAATGCACCTTATGCCCGCGCATCCGTTGAAAGCGCACCCAGACGTCGGCCTGGATGTACTCCATTATATGGCCGATGTGGAACGCGCCGTTGGCGTAGGGCAGGGCGGTGGTTACGAAGAGCTTGCGCGGGGCGAGCGTCATGAGAGGGTCCGCTACTTTCTGCAAACCTTTCATTTTATAGGGAATCAGCGCTTGATTTCGAGGAAATGTGGCGCTTGCATTAGACTCGACGTTTTCGTAACGACCAACCTGGAGCAGTCATGAGCGTCACGCTCGAGATGGTGACCGAAGCCCTCAAGGGCATCGTCGACCCGAATACGCAGAAGGATCTGATCAGCAGCAGGTCAGCCCGCGACCTGCGGGTCGACGACGGCCACGTGGCCGTGAACGTCGAACTCGGTTACCCGGCGCGCAGCCAGATCGAGCCGATCCGTACCCAGGTGGTAGCTGCCATCCAGGCCCTGCCCGGGGTGCGTGGGGTGGCTGCCAACGTCTATCAGAAGATTGTCGCGCACGCGGTGCAGCGTGGGGTCAAGCCGCTGCCCAACGTCAAGAACATCGTTGCCGTGGCCTCCGGCAAGGGCGGGGTCGGAAAGAGCACCACTGCGGTCAACCTGGCGCTTGCCCTGGCGGCCGAGGGCGCGACCGTCGGGATCCTGGATGCCGACATCTACGGTCCGTCACAGCCCATGATGCTGGGCATCACCGGCACCCCCCAGACCGCGGATGGCAAGACCATGGAGCCGATGATCGGCCATGGCATCCAGGCCGCGTCGATCGGCTTCCTGATCGATCTGGATACGCCCATGGTCTGGCGCGGGCCGATCGTCACCCAGGCGCTGGAACAACTGTTTCGCGACACCAACTGGAAGGACCTCGACTATCTGGTCGTCGACATGCCTCCTGGTACGGGCGACATTCATCTGACCCTGTCGCAAAAGGTCCCGGTGACGGGGGCGGTGATCGTGACCACGCCTCAGGATATCGCTCTTCTGGACGCCCGCCGCGGACTCAAGATGTTCGACAAGGTCGGCATTCCGATCCTGGGTATCGTCGAGAACATGGCGGTGCACATCTGCTCGAACTGCGGCCATGCCGAGCACATCTTCGGTGCCGGTGGCGGCGAACGGATGTGCGCCCAGTATGAGGTCGAGTACCTCGGCGGGTTGCCGCTCGATATCAGGATTCGCGAGCAAGCTGACTCAGGATGCCCGAGCGTGGTGGCCGATCCCGACGGCGAGATCGCCGCGACCTACCGCCAGATTGCCCGGCGAGTCGCGGTCCGGATCGCCGAGAAGGCCCGCGACCTCTCGTCACGGTTCCCCTCGATCGTGGTCCAGAACACCTGAACCCCGGGGCCGCCGCCCGGCGGCCTCACCCGTTCGGGTAATTTCCCCCGCCGGCGCGACGCGCTAGGATGTCCCGCATCCGCGGCGCGTGGCGAACGCATTGCGGATGTTACCGATGGTCTCCGCCTGACCAGGCGTCCAGTCGGCGAAAGCTGACGGCGCCTGGTTTTTTTGCGCCCTTTACGAGCAACTTACCCGACCAATTGAGTCTGCCATTGGTAGCCCTGGCGGCCATAGGTCTACCGTTGGCATGGAGAGCAGATCGTGATCCGGTCCGGACTTGGTCGTGCCAGTTCCAGTTTATTCGCAAAAAGGGGGGGGTTCATGCAAAAGTCCCTGCACATCGAGCCGGAAAAGTGCACCGGTTGCCTGCAGTGCGAGATGGCCTGCAGCTTCGAGAATTACGGAGTTTTCGCGACCGCGAGGTCCCGCATCAAAGTCATAGAGTTTGCTGAATCAGGGCGCATGGTGCCCTACACCTGTACGCAGTGCGATGAGGCTTGGTGCCTGCACGCGTGCCCGGTCGACGCGATCCGCATGGACGTCGCCACTGGCGCCAAGGTGGTGCTGGAAGAGCGCTGCGTCGGCTGCAAGGTCTGCACCATCGCCTGTCCGTTCGGCACGATCAACTATGTCCAGAAGACCGGCAAGGTCCAGAAATGCGACCTCTGCGCGGACTCGCCGGCGTGCGTGGAAGCCTGCCCGACAGGCGCGATCACTTATGTGGACGCGGATTGGACCGGGCTCGGGAAGATGAAGCAGTGGGCCGAGAAACTCGGTAACCAGGCCAGCGCCTGACGGCGCGGCACACTGACTGGTCATCCCGGAACTGCAGCGAACGAGGAGCAAAGACATGAGCTGGGCTGGAAAAATTCTTCGCGTGAATCTCACCAAGGGCACGTGCACCGCCGAGGCGCTGAACATGGAGTGGGCACGGCAATACATCGGGCAGCGGGGGTTGGCGACCAAGTACTTCGTCGAGGAAGTCGACCCCAAGGTCGATCCCTTCGCACCCGAGAACAAGATCATCTGGGCCAATGGCCCGCTGACCGGAACGATGGCCTCGACCGGTGGGCGCTATGCGGTGATCACCAAGGGACCGCTGACCGGCGCCATAGCGTGCTCGAACTCGGGCGGCTACTGGGGCGCCGAGCTGCGCGCCGCCGGCTGGGACATGATCATCTTCGAGGGTTGCAGCCCCAAGCCGGTCTACCTGTCGATCATCGACGATAAGGTCGAGTTGCGCGATGCGGCGCACCTCTGGGGGACGACCGTCTGGAATACCGAGGCAGTGATCAAGACGGAGCTTCAGGATCCCCAGACCAGGGTCTCGTCGATCGGTCGCGCCGGCGAGAATCGAGCGCTCTTCGCTGGGGTGGTCAACGACCTGCATCGGGCTGCCGGGCGTTCCGGGGTCGGTGCGGTTGCAGGATCGAAGAATCTCAAGGCAATCGCCGTGCGCGGCACCATTGGCGTCGAGAACATCCACGACCCGGCGGCTTTCATGAAGGTTACCGCCGAGAAGAAGAAGATCCTGCACGACAACGCGGTGACCGGCCAGGGCTTGCCATCATTCGGCACCCAGGTGCTGATGAGCGTCATCAACGAAGTTGGCGCATTGCCGACGCGCAACGCGCGCGACGTGCAGTTCGAAGGCGCCAAGCGCATCGGCGCCGAGGCCATGGCCGAGAAGCGCGCGAGCGACGGCAAGGCGCAACTGGTTACCAACCAGGCGTGTTTCGGTTGCACCATCGCCTGCGGAAGAATTTCCAAGATCGATGCGACTCACTTCTCGGTGCTCAACAAGCCTCAGTATTGGGGTGCGTCGGGTGGCCTCGAGTACGAGGCCGCATGGGCGCTGGGCGCGGCGGCGGGGGTCGACGACCTCGAGGCGCTGCAGTATGCCAACATGATCTGCAACGAGGACGGGATGGACCCGATCACCTTCGGGGCCACGGTCGGTGCGGTCTACGAAATGTGCGAGATCGGGGCGCTGACCAAGGAGCAGGTCGGGATCGAGGCCAGGTTCGGTTCGGCCCAGGCGCTCTGCGAGCTGGCCGATCTGACCGCGCGCGGCGAAGGCTTCGGCAAGGAAATGGCCATGGGCTCCAAGCGGCTGACCGCCAAGTACGGCCACCCGGAGCTGTCGATGTCGGTCAAGGGACAGGAATTCCCGGCCTACGACCCGCGCGGCATCCAGGGCATGGGCCTGACCTACGCGACCTCGAACCGTGGTGCCTGCCACCTGCGCTCCTACACCGTGGCATCGGAAGTGATGGGCATCCCGGTCAAGACCGACCCGCTCGTTACTGAGGGCAAGGCTGATCTGGTCAAGGCGTTCCAGGACGGAACCGCGGTCTATGATTCGGCCGGCATCTGCCTGTTCACGAGTTTCGCCTGGACGGTGGCCGATATCGCGCCGCAACTCGAGGCCGCCTGCGGTCCCGGTTTCGATCTCGATAGCCTGAACCTGATCGGCGAACGGATCTGGAATATGGAACGCGACTTCAACAACCGCGCCGGCATGACCAACAAGGACGACGACCTGCCGGTGCGCCTCAAGACCGAGCCCGCCAAGACCGGCCCGGCCAAGGGCCTGGTCGCCGGGATCGACAAAATGCTGCCCGAGTACTACCAGGTTCGCGGCTGGGACGACAAGGGGAGGCTCACCCCTGAGACGCGCAAGCGCCTGGGACTCTAGCGCAGCTGCGCGAGGGCACAGTGCGACACGTGATCATCGGCAACGGCCCGACCGGAGTGGTCGCGGCCGAGACCATCCGCAAGAACCGCGCGGACGACGAGATCGTGCTCATCGGCGACGAGCCCTCGCCGCCGTACTCGCGCATGGCGATCCCCTACCTGTTGTGCGGTGACATCGATGCTGCCGGCACCTGCTTGCGCAAGGAGCCAGGGTACTTTGAGTCGGCCCGGATCGAACTGCGTTCCGGGCTGGTCACGGCGATCGATCCGGCGGCGAAACAAGTGGTCTTTGCCGACGGCGGCACGCTCGCCTACGACCGTTGCCTGCTCGCCACCGGCTCCGTTCCCACGGTGCCGCCGGTGCCTGGAATCGAACACCCCGTGGTCCAGCCTTGCTGGACGCTGGCCGATGCCGATCGCATCATGGCGCTGGCGCTCAAGGGTGCGCGGGTGCTGCAACTGGGCGCCGGGTTCATCGGCTGCATCATCATGGAAGCGCTGACGCGGCGCGGCGTGGAACTCACGGTAGTGGAGATGGATGAACGAATGGTGCCGCGTATGATGGGCGCCGGCGCCGCCGCCATGATCCGCCACTGGTGCGAGAAGCAGGGCGTGCGGGTGCTGATCGGCACCAGGCTGGAACGGCTGGAGCCAGGGAATCCGGTCCGGGCGGTATTTGCCGAGGGCGGAGGCGGCGAGTTCGACCTCGTGATCCGGGCCACCGGGGTCAGGCCCAATATCGCCTTCCTGGCTGGCAGCGGGATCGAATGCGAGGTGGGCGTGCTGGTTGACGAGCATCTGTGCAGCTCGGCGCCGGATGTCTATGCCGCTGGCGACTGCGCGGAAGCCTGGGATGAGGCGCTGGGGCAGCGCGTGATTTCCGCGATCCAGCCCAACGCCGTCGACCAGGGGCGCATCGCCGGACTGAACATGGCCGGGCTGCCGATCGAGACAAGAGAGGTCACCCAGATCAACATCCTTGACACCATGGGCCTGGTGTCGAGTTCATTCGGGCGTTGGGACGGTGTCGAGGGCGGTGACAGCGTCGAATCGAGCGACGCCGACAATTTCCGCTACCTGCGCCTCGAGTTCGACGGCGAATTCCTGATCGGCGCCAATACCGTTGGCTGGACCGATCATATCGGGGTCTTGCGCAACCTGGTCGAGGGCCATGTCGCGTTGGGCCAATGGAAGGAACGGCTGATGCGCGAGCCGATGCGCCTGATGGAAGCCTACCTCGCCTGCGCCCAGGCCCAGGACCGCGCGCCGATTCCGCCAGGAATGGGCGGTGCGCGTCGCGCCAGCTAGAACCAGGAACCGCCTTTGAGGGTGACGTTCAAGCTCTACGCCATGCTGGCTGTGCATCTGCCCAACGAGTATCGGGGACACCAGCGCGACGGCAACGAGCTGGCGCTTGATGTGCCGGAGGGAACGACCGTGGAGCAGGTGACCAGGCAATTCAAGCTGCCGGAAAAACTGGTTCATCTGGTGCTGGTCGATGGCAAATACATTGCGCCGCAGGACCGCGAGCAGCGCGAGCTCAAGGAAGGCGAGGTGCTGGCCGTCTGGCCGCCGATCGCCGGCGGCTGAAAGCTGTGAAAGACATCGGAAAATTACGATGACATTCTTTGGTGAGCACCGGGTCATGGCTTGCAGCCGCGCGGAAATGTTGCGCTGGTTGGGGGAACTGGCGCCCGGTCGCGTGGCGGTCGTCCCGCAGGGTTTCAAGATCAATACTGACGCTGTGCCGCTGGAAATCGAGGTTACCGAGCTTGAAGCACGGCGCTTCGGGCTGGTGAAGCTCGATGCGCTCGACGTCCGTTTTCACTACCCGGAGAATGCGCGGGAAGCTGCGTACGCCTGGATCGAGCGCTTCGATCGTCACACCCTGAGAGGCGGGGGATGAGGGCGCGTTAGAATGGCGCCAAACCGCAGCCTGGAACCCCCGCATGAGCATCAAGTCAGACCGTTGGATTCGCCGCATGGCAGCGCAGGGCATGATCGAGCCCTTTGAACCCGGCCAGGTGCGCATGGTCAACGGGAAGAAGATCGTGTCCTATGGCACTTCGAGCTATGGCTACGATTTGCGCTGCGCCGATGAGTTCAAGATCTTCACCAACATCAACTCGACGATCGTCGACCCCAAGGATTTCGATGAGAAGTCGTTCGTCGACTTCCAGGGGCCGGTCTGCATCATCCCGCCCAATTCGTTCGCGTTGGCGCGCACGGTGGAGATGTTTCGGATTCCACGCGACGTGCTCACCATCTGCCTGGGCAAATCGACCTACGCGCGGTGCGGGATCATCGTCAACGTAACTCCCCTCGAACCCGAGTGGGAAGGGCACGTTACGCTGGAGTTCTCCAACACCACGCCACTGCCTGCCAAGATCTACGCCCACGAGGGCTGCGCCCAGGTGATATTCCTCGGCGCGGATGAAGTCTGCGAGACCTCGTACCGCGATCGCGGCGGCAAGTACCAGGGGCAGCAAGGCGTGACTTTGCCGCGCACCTGAGGGCGGGCCGATTTGCGCGCTGATTTGCGCGCTGGGTTGCTCCCGCGCCGCTAAAGCTCTATAGTTGACCGCATGAGACCGATTCCAGTCGACTCCGGATTCTCGCGGGCACCTCGCAAGCAGGTGTCCTGTGGCCTACGTGCTTTCCTTCTGAAAGCACCAGGGCTGCTGCGCCCAGCGCGCTAAAAACCCCCACCCCCACATTTCGTTTATCCCCACAGGCACCTGATACGGGCGCCAGGCCGAGGAGCATTCAGATGGCAGACAAAATCATCATTTTTGATACCACCTTGCGCGATGGCGAGCAGAGCCCGGGCGCGTCGATGACCCGCGAGGAGAAGCTGCGGATCGCCAAGCAGCTCGAAAAGCTGGGGGTTGACGTTATCGAGGCCGGATTCGCGGCGGCTTCCAACGGCGACTTCGAGTCGGTCAAGGCGATCGCGGCGGCGATTCAGGATTCGACCGTTTGCTCCCTCTCGCGGGCCAACGATCGCGACATCTCCCGGGCCGCCGAAGCGCTCGAAGGCGCCAGGTCGAAGCGCATCCACACCTTTATCGCGACCTCGCCGCTGCACATGGCAAGCAAGTTGCGCATGACCCCCGAGCAGGTCTATGAACAGGCTCGGCTGGCCGTGCGCTTCGCACGCAAGTTCACCGACAACGTTGAGTTTTCGCCCGAGGACGGGAGTCGCTCGGAAGTCGACTTCCTGTGCCGGGTGATCGAGGCAGTGATCGCCGAGGGCGCGACGACGATCAACATTGCCGATACGGTCGGCTATGCGGTCCCGGAACTTTTTGCGGAGTTGATCACCACGTTGCGCCAGCGCATCCCCAACTCCGACAAGGCGATCTGGTCGGTGCATTGCCATAACGATCTCGGCATGGCGGTGGCCAACTCCCTGGCTGGTGTGCGCGCCGGCGCCCGCCAGATCGAGTGCACCATCAACGGGTTGGGCGAGCGTGCCGGCAACACCGCGCTTGAAGAGGTGGTCATGGCGCTGCGCACGCGCCACGACTTCTTTGGACTCGAAGTCGGGATCGACACCACCCAGATCGTGCCGGCCTCGCGACTGGTTTCCGGGATCACCGGCTTCGTGGTGCAGCCCAACAAGGCCGTTGTCGGTGCGAACGCATTCGCCCACGCCTCCGGTATCCACCAGGACGGAGTGCTGAAGCAGCGCGGCACTTACGAAATCATGCGCGCCGAGGATGTGGGCTGGGCGGCCAACAAGATCGTCCTCGGGAAGCTCTCGGGGCGCAATGCCTTCAAGCAGCGGCTCCAGGAACTCGGGATCAGCCTCGACTCGGAAGAGGAGGTCAATGCCGTATTCCACCGCTTCAAGGACCTCGCCGATGGCAAGTCGGATATCTTCGACGAGGACATCCACGCGCTGGTTTCGGACCAGGCGGTTCACCACGAGAAGTCGGAGTACGTGCGGCTCGTTTCAATGGGCCAGAGTTCCGAGATAGGCGAAGCGCCGCTCGCCCATGTCACGCTGTGGATCGATGGCCACGAGAAGACCCACGAATGCAGCGGCAACGGACCGGTCGACGCCACCCTCAAGGCGATCGAGAAGATGGTGCCATCGGGTGCCGAAATGACGCTCTACTCGGTCAACGCGATTTCCGGCGGAACCGAGGCTCAAGGCGAGGTAACGGTGCGGCTGACCAAGGGCGGCAGGATCGTCAACGGGGTCGGGGCCGATCCCGACATCATCGTCGCTTCGGCCAAGGCCTACATATCGGCCCTGAACCGGCTGCATTCGAAGTCCGAAGGCGTCAACCCGCAGATCGGCACGCCGTGATCGGCAAGGCCCGGGTGGCGGGCGCCGGCCTGTGCCGGTCGCCCTTGAAAGGCGTGTGCGCCGCAATCGGCGCACTGGCGCTGGCATTTGCGGGGCAGGTGCAGGCGCAGCAGCCGGTTGAGCCGATCAGGCTGGGGATCATCGAGGGGTTTTCCGGCGCCTTCGCCAATGCCGGCGAATCGGTGGCGCGCAACCTGCAGTTCGCTCTTGACCGGGTCAACGCGCGTGGCGGGGTGCGTTTGCCCGACGACAGGCACCCGCTCGCGCTGGTTCGCTTCGACAGCAAGGGGCAAACCGAGGAGGCGCTGGTGATGCTGCGCGCCGCCACTGATCGGCGCACGCCCTTTGTGCTCCAGGGCAACAGTTCGGCGGTAGCGGCGGCGTTGAGCGACGCTGTTGCACGGCACAATGAGCGTGAGCCGGGCAACCGGCAACTGTTCCTCAACTACTCGGCAGTCGATCCGGCGCTGACCAATGAGCGCTGCAGCTTCTGGCATTTTCGCTTCGACGCCAATGCCGAGATGCGCATGAGTGCGCTGGCCGACGCCCTGGCCGCCAACCAGGCGATTGGGCGGGTCTACCTGATCAATCAGGACTACAGTTTCGGGCGCGAGGTATCGCGGCTGGCGCGACTGGCTATCAAATCGCGGCGCCCCGACGTGGAAATCGTTGGCGACGAACTTCATCCGCTCGGGAGGGTCAAGGACTTTTCGCCCTACGCCGCCAAGATCGCCCAGAGTGGCGCCGACACCATTGTCACCGGCAACTGGGGCAATGACCTGACGCAGCTGGTGAGGGCGATCCGCGAGTCCGGCGTGCCGGTCAGTTTCTACACCTTCTACGGCAACAGCCTGGGGGCACCGAGCGCCATTGGCGATGCCGGCGTGGGCCGGGTGAGGGCGGTGGCCGAGTGGCATCCCAATGCCGGACTCCCGGGAGCAGACCTGATCTACCGTGAATTCAGGGCCACATTGAAGGATCAGCGTGACGACTACTTCAACATGCGCCATGTGGTGATGATCGAGATGCTGGTGGCTGCGATCGAAGAGGCCGGCACGACCGAAGCGCTGGCCGTGGCTCGTGCCCTCGAGGGCCGAACCCAGCCGGCGCCGCCTTACCAGGTCACGATGAGGCGCGACGATCACCAACTGCTGACGCCGCTCTACGTATCGGTGATGACCCTTGCCGGTGGGGACCCGGGGGCTGTCCGCCCGGTGGCGATCCCGGGAACGGTGCGCTACGACGTCGAAGCGAGCGGCTTCGGGTTCAGGACCGAGCGCTTCATCCGGGCCGCCCAAAATGCCCAGGAGCCCCGCTGTTTGATGGTTCGGCCCTAGAAATAGGCTATAATTTCAAGGCTTTGCCAATGGCAGAGCTTTTTTAATCGCAACAAGGCACGGCCCGCATCCCGGCGGAGCCGCAAGTCAGGAGAAGGGAAATCATGTCGATCACCACTGCCGACAGGGCAAAGGTTGTTAACGAATTCCAGCGCGCCGTCAATGACACCGGCTCGCCCGAAGTACAAGTCGCGTTGTTGACCGCGCGCATCGTCCATCTCACCGGACACTTCAAAACCCATGCAAAAGACAATCACTCGCGTCGTGGCCTGCTGCGCATGGTCAGCCGGCGACGCAAGTTGCTCAATTACCTGAAGTCACGGAATGCGCCCGCGTACCGCGAGTTGATCGAAAAACTCGGGCTGCGTAACTGATCGAGAGCAAGATACCAGGCCAACCAGAAGAGAGTCCGCACGAGGTCTATGCGGACTCTTGTCTTATATGGCCCTTTAATCGTGTGCGTCTGTGTCGCGCGCGACCAACATGAATGAGGAATTGATTGTGTTTGAAATCGCGAAGAAAACGTTCCAATGGGGACAAAACACGGTGACCATCGAGACTGGTGAAGTTGCTCGCCAGGCGACCGGCTCGGTCATGGTCACAATGGACGAAACCGTCGTGCTGGCCACGGTGGTGGCTGCCAAGACACCGAAAAAGGGGCAGGACTGGCTCCCGCTTACCGTCGACTACGCCGAGAAGTTCTACGCCGCCGGACGTATCCCGGGTGGCTTCTTCAAGCGCGAAGGGCGCCCCACCGAACGCGAAACCCTGATTGCGCGGATGATCGATCGTCCGGTGCGACCGCTGTTCCCGGAAGGCTTCTTCAATGAAGTGCAAGTGGTGGTCACGGTGATGTCGAGCGACGTCGAGGTCAATAGTGACGTGCCCGGCATGATCGCCGCCTCGGCCGCGCTGGCGCTCTCGGGAATTCCGTTCAATGGTCCGATCGGCGCCGCCAGGATTGGCTACATCAACGGCGAATACGTGCTGAACCCGTTCACCGCCCAGTTGGCCGAGACCAAGATGGACCTGATCGTGGCGGGCACCGAAGCCGCCGTGCTGATGGTCGAATCGGAAGCCAGCGAACTTTCGGAAGAAGTGATGCTCGGCGGCGTGGTTTACGGCCACGAACAGATGCAGGTTGTGATCAATGCGATCAACGAGCTGGTTGAGATCGCCGGCAAACCCGAGTGGGACTGGACCCCGACCCAGCGCGATGCAACGGTGGTCGCGCGGATCAACGAGCTTGCGGAAGCTGGCATGCGTGCCGCCTACGGACTGCGCGACAAGCAGGAGAGGGTCGCGCGGCTCAAGGAAGTGGAGCAAGCGGTAGCCGAGCAACTTGCCGCCGACTCTGCTGCTGCCGCAACCGCGCCTCTTGAAAGCAACATGGTCAAGGAGCTGCTGTTTGACCTCCAATATCGTATCGTCCGCGGCCAGATTCTCTCTGGCGAGCCGCGCATCGATGGTCGTGACACCCGCACCGTGCGGCCGATCTCGATTCGCACCGGCTTGCTGCCGCGCGCCCATGGTTCGGCGCTCTTCACCCGCGGTGAAACGCAGGCGATGGTCGCAGCCACGCTGGGCACCTCGCGCGACGAGCAGATCATCGACGCAGTGACCGGCGAGTATCGGGAGCGCGTCATGCTCCACTACAACATGCCTCCCTACGCCACCGGCGAAACGGGGCGGATGTTCGGGCCCAAGCGCCGCGAGATCGGCCATGGCCGTTTGGCCAAGAGGGCGCTTGCCGCACTGTTGCCCACCGTCGAGGAATTCGCCTACACCATCCGGGTTGTTTCCGAGATCACGGAGTCGAATGGTTCTTCTTCGATGGCTTCGGTCTGCGGTGGCTGCCTGGCGCTGATGGACGCCGGCGTTCCGATCAAGGCTCACGTCGCTGGCATTGCGATGGGCCTGATCAAGGAAGGCAGCAAGTTCGCGGTGCTGAGCGACATTCTCGGTGACGAGGATCACCTCGGTGACATGGACTTCAAGGTTGCCGGAACCGAAGCCGGCATCACGGCCCTGCAGATGGACATCAAGATCCAGGGGATCACCAAGGAAATCATGCAGGTGGCCCTGGCCCAGGCCCGCGAAGGTCGGCTGCACATCATCGGCAAGATGAAGGAATCGATGGGCGGCGCGCGCGCCGAACTGTCTGACTTCGCGCCGCGGATGTACACCATGAAGATCAATCCCGAGCGGATCCGTGACGTCATCGGCAAGGGCGGTGCGACCATTCGCCAGATCACCGAGACCACCGGCACTCAGATCGACATCAAGGACGACGGCTCGATCACAATCGCCGCGGTTGACAGCAATGCCGCCAAACGTGCGCAACAGATCATCGAGGACCTGACTGCCGAAGTCGAAATCGGTCGGATCTACGACGGCACAGTCCTGAAGATCCTGGACTTCGGCGCGATCGTTCAGGTCATGCCTGGTCGTGACGGCCTGTTGCACGTTTCGCAGATCGCCAACGAGCGGGTCAACGCGGTGAGCGACTATCTCAAGGAAGGGCAGGCCGTGCGCGTCAAGGTCATCGAAGCCGATGACAAGGGCCGCTTGCGTCTGTCGGCCAAGGCCGCCGCTGCTGACGATGCAGCTGCCGGTGAAACACCGGCCGAGTAAGGCACGACAGGGGCCGGATTATTCGGCTCCGGCATCAAATGAGCAGCCGGCGAGAGCCGGCTGTTTCTATTTCTCCAGCAGCCGCCAGCGATTGTCGCGTAGTGCTACCCGACCATTCTCGG
>JAHYJF010000371.1 GCA_019428955.1 Burkholderiaceae bacterium | reverse complement strand
AATCCCCAGTTTGAAACCCGTATGTTTCGGTTTACCTACAGCTCACCGGTGACACCGAGCACAGTGTTCGACTATGACATGAAGAGACGCTTGCGCCACCTACGTAAGTTTTCAGAGGTCAGAGGCGGCTTCGATCCACGATGGATCACAGGCGGCACAATATTGAACCCCGCGGCCAGCAGACAGCAAGGGTGACAAAAATCGCCGCCAGCTAGACAGATTGGCCCATTTTCGTCGCAGAGGCGGCGACTTTTTGTCACCCATGTCCTTGAACAGCTCGACGCCGGGGCGGGCTCAATCAATGGTTGCGTCGAACCGTTCTGTGTCGAGGACGCTTGCACACAAAGACAACAAGAAATGCTCAGCGACTTGCCGCCAAGTGGGAGTCTCTTGGGTGTGACCGAAACGACTGAGCTTCCTTGCCACGGCCAAGATGTTGAGCGCTATCATTCGCAGAATCGATACGATGAAGACACCAACAGGATGGCGGGACCATGCCAGTTGTCGCTTGTCCTCGTGTAGTACGGCATCGGCGGTCCAATGGGTTTCTTCCTCACACCGCCAGTGGCCGCGTGAAATCTTCAATGCGTCCGCTGCTTTCAATTCCTCGGTCGTCTTGCTGCAAACATAATATCGATTGCCGACAGTCTTGTTGCCCGTAACGGGATGCTTGGTAACGCGCTGCACTCGCACGAGTTGGCGGGCATGCCGCCAATCGAGCCAGCCGTGTTCCGAGAGATCGTGACACCACAGATGGTAGGTCACCAGGCAACCGTTCTGCTCGTCCGAGTAGCTGGCATCGGCGTTTCGGAGTTTCTTGTTGCCCAAGACTCGAGTCGCCTCAGTATAGAGCTGGCCGTGCTCAGTTTTGAACTGCGCGAAGTAATCCATGTGGAGTTCATCGACCAGCATCGTCGCCACATTCAAGGAGGTATTGCCAGCGTCGGTGGTGACCATTTGCATGATGTTCGTCCGGCCGTAAGCTGTGCGAAGCTCTTTGAGCAAATCAGGCATGGCGCCGATCTCGTTGGTCTTGCCCGGTATGGGCCGTTGATGAATGCAGTATGCCGCTTGGGCCGATATCAAAGTGGCGGTATGCACGCGCGCCAGTGCGTAAGGCTGGCCGTCTTTGGGTATGCAGAACTGAAGGTCGGGATGCTTTTTTCGCAGCAGCTCTTTGACTTCCAACGGCTTGGCTTTCATTGGGTCGAGGTCGAGAGCTCGGCATAGGTCATGCCATCGCAAGGTGGCAACGTTCTTACCGTCAATGGCGACAGTAGAGAAAGGCAGCCGCTCGTTTTTGAGATTGCCTCTTCGATGTTCGGCTTTGACCAAGGCATGCAGTCGCCGAACGACCTGTTTTCGCTCGAGTCGAGGAATCAGTTTGGCGAAAGTGTTGTCCGCGATTCGGGTCTGAATCCCCTGCCACTCATCTTGGGCGTTTGCCAACTGAGCAGTTCTTTCCTCTACCTGACGCAAGGACCTGGCCGTGGTGACCATGGCGAACACGAGCGCCCCTAGCATGGCGCGCAGAGGATATCTGACGTTGGGTTGGTACCTCGGGTCTTTGACCTTTTCGAGGTGGGCATCCTTGATGCGTCTCTCCAGGCCCTTCGGTGTAGCTGCTTGTCGCTTCAATTGCATTTTCAATCTCCCTCGATATTTGATCTAACTGCTGCGCGGATTCGGTTTGATTGGTTCTTCCGAGTCCGCTTCGGCGTCGTGGGTGCCCGCCCCGGCGCCGACCTCCAATCTCCCTTCTGACGTAAACCCCGGCGAAAGTGGATCGATGAGTGGTATTTCTCGCAATCTATCGTGAGAGCTTGGCCAGCCGAGTGAGCATGGCGGCGAGTCTTCGTAGTAGCGAGATGATGATGTCGACGTCAGAGCTTTTTGCGAGCCGCAGCATGGCGACCGCATCGAGTGCCGCAGCAGCCTCAGCTGCTTCGCCACGGGCGCATCGGAATCTCGCAAGCCTGTCGTTGCCCGTACGACAGGCGGCTTCAGCGACACCGAGGTATGCGGACAACAGAGCGCGACGGAGTTGATCGGCGAGCTTGGCGTATCCACGCGGCAACTGCTGGGCCAGTCGGTCGCCGCGGGCGAGTGCTTCTCTAGCAACCCAATAGGCGTCGAGACGCTCATGATCGAACTGTCCGGGTTTCCAGGCTCTCGGCTGTTCGGGAATCGGAGTCGTTCTCTCGTTTCTCGATTGCTCGGGAATCGGAATCGAGTTCGTCTGTCGGTGCTCGATTGCCGGGCGTCGTTTGTCGGTGTCGCGCATTGATGCCTCCGTGCTGGTTTGGGCCTTTGTGGCCATGCTGGCATTTGGCGCAGTTCGCGTGACAACGGCACGCCGCCGGTGGTGGGGTGAGTGCGATGCAGCAACAGACGGTCCTGGTCTGAATCCACGTTGTTTGAATCGCGTGTCGTTGGCGCGCGAGGTGCGCCGTCAAGCAAGGGCCACAAAGGCCCAAACCGGTGAATGGCAGACGCGACACCGGCGTCGAGTGCCGTAACCGAGGCCCGATATCCGACGTACCGAATACGAACTCGACTCCGAGTTCCGTGATCCGAGTCAGAAAGAGGGGGCGGCTTGCCGGGGGGGGGTGGGACAGGACGTAAGAATTGCGGCCAGTCGAATTGGCAACCAATCAGCTTCTTACGGCCGCAATTCTTACGTCCTGGGGGGTTCCGTGCGCTGGAACTGCGAAAAAGTTGGACGGGCCACTCAGTGAACGATCGTGTTGCCCCCATCCAACGTATTGCGACGAGCCCACCGGGACCTGTATTCTTAACTGCAACGGTGACATTGAATGTTCTACTGCTGCGAACTTTGGCTGGAACACATGTTTTAATAAAAGGTGTTATACAGCTTGCGATCTTTCTAGCTCTACTCCGAACGCGGATTGTCCAGAGGAGCACTTCTGCTCCTCGAACAATATTTGCAGGCCGTGCCTAATTACTATGGACGGCT
>JAHYJF010000370.1 GCA_019428955.1 Burkholderiaceae bacterium | reverse complement strand
TTCTGGCCTTCGGCGTCGCGCACCAGCGCGTGGACGTAGACCTCGCGAAACGGAATCAGGCCGTCGAAGGCCAGCGTCATCATCACCATCCGGGCGACCCAGAAGAAGATGATGTCGAAGCCGGTCACCAGCACCGACGAGGGCAGGTAGCGCTCGAGCTCGGGGAGGATGTTCGGGCGCCCGTCGACGATCGGCTGCTTCGGATCCGAGAGCGTCGAGAAGGGCACCAGCGCTGACGAGAACCAGGTGTCGAGCACGTCGGGATCGCGCACCAGCTCGCCCTGGTAACCCTGTGCCCGGGCGGCGGCGAGCGCGGAGCGCTCGTCGCGCTCGACAAACACCGTGCCATCGTGGATCGGCTCTCCGGTGGCGTCGGCCTTGTACCAGGCCGGGATCTGGTGGCCCCACCAGAGCTGGCGCGAGATGCACCAGTCCTGGATGTTCTCGAGCCAATGGTTGTAGGTGCTGGTCCAGTTCTCGGGGACGAAGCGAATCTCGCCATCGGCGACGACTTCGA
The DNA here is from genome assembly GCA_019428955.1 of Burkholderiaceae bacterium. Taxonomy (GTDB): domain Bacteria; phylum Pseudomonadota; class Gammaproteobacteria; order Burkholderiales; family Burkholderiaceae_E; genus JAGXFR01. Next base: position 2,463 of record JAHYJF010000370.1, on the reverse strand, counting down.
GCGCGCGCGCCGCAATGCTCTTGCCGCCCAGCGGCGAATCCGCGGGCGAGGGTTCGCTCATAGCCACGAACCATTGGTCGGTGAGCATCGGTTCGATCACCGCGCCGGTGCGGTCCCCACGGCGCATCATCATCTTGTGCGCCTTGACCCCGACCAGCAGGCCGAGTTCCTCGAGATCGGCGACCACCTTGGCTCGGGCCGTGGCGCAGTCGAGCCCCTGGTAACGGATCGGGGCGTTCTCGTTGATCAGGCCCTCGGGAGTGAGCACCGGGATCATCGCCAGGCCGTGGCGCTGGCCGACCGCGTAGTCGTTGAAATCGTGGGCCGGCGTGACCTTGACCACCCCGGTGCCGAATTCGCGATCGACGTAGGCGTCGGCGATCACCGGGAGCTCGCGCCAGCGCGCCGCCGGGGCGACCGTGCCGGGTTGCTCGGGTTCGCCGGTCAGCGGCAGGAGCACCGTGCGACCAACGAAAGCGGCATAGCGTTCGTCATCGGGGTGGACCATCACCGCGGTGTCGCCGAGCATGGTCTCGGGCCGGGTGGTGGCCACGGTCAGGTAGCCGCTGCCGTCGGTGAGCGGGTAGCGCAGCTCCCAGATCCGGCCTTCCTCCTCCTCGCTGACCACCTCGAGGTCGGAGACCGCGGTGAGCAGTGCCGGGTCCCAGTTGACCAGGCGCTTGCCGCGGTAGATCAGGCCCTGGCGAAAGAGCGTGACGAAGACTTCGCGCACGACTTCGGAGAGCGGCTCGTCCATGGTGAAGTATTCGAGCGCCCAGTCGGTCGATGCGCCCATCCGGCGCATCTGGCGCGTGATGGTCGAACCGGATTCCTGCTTCCAATCCCAGACCTTGGCGACGAACTGTTCGCGTCCCAGTTCGTGGCGCGAGATGCCGCGCGCGTCGAGCTGGCGCTCGACCACGATCTGGGTGGCGATGCCGGCATGATCGGTGCCCGGCAGCCAGAGCGTGTCGTCGCCCTTCATCCGGTGGTAGCGGGTGAGCGCGTCCATGATGGTCTGGTTGAACGCGTGGCCCATGTGCAGCGTGCCGGTGACGTTGGGCGGCGGCAGCTGGATCGAGAACGAGTTGGCCGCGCCCGCATGGCCGGCGGCGAAGTAGCCCCGTCTCTCCCAGGTCTGGTACCAGCGCGCCTCGATTTCCCCGGGTTTAAAACTCTTGGCGAGTGCGTCTGCAGAGGCCGGTGCGGAAGCGGTCATCGAAACAATCCTTTGGCTGGAACGGGTGGGTTCAGGGCTGGTCTTTGGAGCTGGCGGGTGCGAGTCTGAGCGCGGCTTCCATGCGGCTGACGATCTCTTCCTGGAGCTTGGTCAGTTCCTCGGTGACGGCATGGGCGACGGCGTCGCGCATCGCTTCCTCCAGTTCCGAGCGGATCTCGGCGGCGAGTGCCCTGGCGCCACGCTCGACGATGCGCGGGAGGCGCTCACGGATCGGCTCATCAAGGAAACTCCCGGGCCGGGTGAGCAAACCTTCAAGCACCCGCTCTCGCACCCTGACTGCCAGAGAGCTCCAGTCGACTTCGTCGAGGCTGCGCGGCAGGGTTTCGCCGGCGTAGTCGGAGAGTTCGACTACCTGCGTGAGGATCGGAATCGTGGCGTCGAGCGGATCGACCAGCGGATGGCGGTCCGACTGCCGTCGCGGCGGGCTGACCCGGCGGCGCTTTTCGGCCGCGACCATGGTTGCCTCCGGCACTGCTGCCGGTTCGGTTGCCGGTTCGGCTGTCGGAACGGCTTCCTCGGCCGGCTCGACGGCTGCGGGTTCCGGTTGCGGCTGCTCGCCGAGTGCCGTCCCGGTCTGGGGCCAGAGGGCGCGCCAGGCGCTCTGAAAGGGATCGTGGTCGCTCATCGCTTCACCCCCGGGCAACGTCGTGGTTGCGGATCTCGTAGCCCCGGTCGCGGTAGAAACGCCAGCGCGCCCGCGCGGCTTCACGATCGTCGGGATCGGTGCCCACCAGTTCAACCAACCGGTCGAAGCGGCTGAACCCGGCGGGCAGATCCGGTCCGAGGTTGATCAACACGTCGCGCGAGACCGCCTCGGCGTCGCCGAGCGCAAGCAGGATCGGCGTTTGCCCGGCGAGTTCATCGCCGGCCATGACATGGGGAATGAACTCGGGCTCCGAGAAAGTCCAGAGCAGCCGGTCGAATTCGCTGCGCTGTTCCTCGTTGGAGCAGACCACCAGCGCCCCCAGCCCGGTGCGGAAGACCTTGCGCACCAGGCGACACCCATACCCGAGCTTGTCGGGCATGTTGAAGTGGAAGTCGACCTGGGTCATCTCTGGCTGGCGCGCGCGGCGCCCTTAGCTGCGGGTCGCCCGGTTGATCAGGAACGACGCCAGTAGCGGCACGGGCCGGCCGGTAGCTCCCTTGTCCTGCCCCGACTTCCAGGCGGTGCCGGCGATGTCGAGGTGGGCCCAGTCATAGGCCTTGGCGTAGCGCGACAGGAA
>JAHYJF010000022.1 GCA_019428955.1 Burkholderiaceae bacterium | reverse complement strand
ATTCCTCTTTGGAAACACGTCCCCCGTTTCAGACTCATCCCATTTTGGAAAAGACTAGCACTGGCAGTAGGCCGCCACTCGCAGTAGCATCGGAGCCGTCATCTGTTGCGGGACGAGACTTTGTACCGCCGGATCCCAGTCACCCGATCTGTAGAGCCGCCACCAATGTCGCCATCATGGTCCACGGAGGTCTTTGACGAACTGCGCCGGGCCCAGGTCCGCCAGGTGGCCTACGTTCCCGATGCCGGCCTGTCCGAGCTGATCAGGCTCTGCGACGCCGAATCCGCCATGCATTCGATCACCCTCACCACCGAGCAGGAAGGCGTGGCGATGCTGGCGGGCGCGTGGCTGGGCGGAGACCGTGGGGTCCTGCTGATGCAATCGAGCGGTGTCGGCAACTGCATCAACATGCTCTCGCTGCAGCAGGAGTGCCGGATCCCCTTGCTGGCGATCGTCACCATGCGCGGCGAATGGGGTGAATTCAATCCCTGGCAGTTGCCGATGGGGCAGGCCACCCAGGCGGCTCTGGAAGTCGCTGGCGTCATCGTGCAGCGTGCTGCCAGCGTTGCGGATATTGCCTCGGTTGTTGCCGCGTCGGCCCGGCTCGCCTTCGATAGCGCTCGCGCGGTCGCGGTGCTGATTCCCCAGCGGGTCCTGGGCACCAAGGAGTTTCGCAAGTGAACGCCACCAGCAGTTACGATCGAAGCGGACCGCGGCTCCAGCGCCGCGCGGCTGTGGCCCGCATCCTGCAGGCGCGCGGCGACGCGCTGGTGGTGGCGGGACTGGGCAGCGCCGCCTATGACCTCTACGCTGCCGGCGACACGCCACTCAATTTCTACCTCTGGGGCGCAATGGGGGGTGCGGCGATGCTCGGCCTGGGACTGGCACTGGCCCAGCCGCAGCGTCGGGTGGTGGTGCTCACCGGCGACGGTGAAATGCTTATGGGGCTTGGTTCGCTCGCGACCATCGCGGCAGCGCGCCCCGCCAATCTGGCGCTGATCGTGCTAGACAACGAACATTACGGTGAAACCGGCATGCAGCCGAGCGCCAGCGCCCGGGGCGCGGACCTGGCGGGAATCGCTGCCTCGGCCGGAGTCGGCAATGCTCGCACGGTGCACAACGAGGCAGCGCTCGACGCCCTGGCTGACGAGTTGTTCAGCGCCAGCGGCCCGCTGTTCGCGGTGATCAAGATCGCCACCGATCCCAACCCACCTTCGCTCCCGCCGCGCGACGGGCCGCTGCTGCGCAGCCGCTTGCGCTCGGCGCTGCTCGGACCAGCCGAGAACCAGGCCGCGTGAACGATCTGCGACCCGCCGGCATCGTTCCGCTCGGCGACGCTGCCGCCTACGTCGAATTCTCCGAAACCCTCGATCTGGCACTCAACGCCGCCCTGCAACAACTTGCTGTGGCGTTGCGGACTTTGAAGCTGCCCTGGATCACTGACGTGGTCTCGGCGCTCGGCGGGATTGCACTCCATTTCAACCCCGATCACCCGGATATGCCGGCGACGCCATTGCTGGCGGTCGCAGAATTGGTTGACCGTTGCCTTGATTCGGAAATCTCGGTGGCGGGCATGGGGCGACTGGTCGATGTCCCGGTCTGCTACGACCCGGAACTGGGTCTCGATATCGTCGAGATTGGGCAAAGTCTTGGGCTGACGATCGACGAAGTGGCGCGCCGCCACGCGGCCGGCGAATACGCGGTGCTGATGATCGGGTTTGCTCCCGGTCATCCCTACCTGGGGGGGCTCGAACCGAAGCTCTCGGTGCCGCGCCGCTCCAGTCCGCGGGCGTCGGTGCCAGCCGGCTCGATTGCGATCGCCAACGCCCAGTGCGTGGTCTATCCCTACGCGATTCCGGGCGGCTGGAATGTCATCGGCCGCACCCCATTGGTGGTGTTCGATGCCTATCGCGACCCGCCAAGCCTGCTGGACTCACGCGACCGGGTGCGCTTCGTGCCGATATCACGGGCGGAATACGACCGGATGGCGCCCGCCCAGGAGCGCGAAGGCTCGGCCGCCAAGGGATCGCGCAAGCAGCGGGGCCAGGGATGAAGGCGCGCACGGGCGCGCGGCCTGTGAATCTAACGGTGCTCCGTCCCGGGGTTCTGAGCACGGTGCAGGATCGCGGGCGTCATGGCCTGCAACACCTCGGAGTGGTGCCGGGTGGGGCAATGGACCTGATCGCCCACGACATCGCCAACGCCCTGGTGGGCAATCCCGCCGACGCGGCCACTCTCGAGCTGACGCTCCTGGGCCCTGAATTGCAGTTTGCCGATGAGGCCCTGATCGCGCTCTGTGGCGCGCGCTTTGACGCCTCGCTCGACGGGAGCAGGTTGCCGCTGGATCGGCCGGTGCTGGTCAAGGCGGGTTCGCGCCTGGCGTTGGGGCGAGCGCTGCACGGCTGTCGCGGTTACCTGGCAATCGCCGGCGGCATCCTCGTTGGCCAGGTGCTCGGCAGCCGCAGCACTTATCTTCCCGCCAGTTTCGGCGGGCTGGCCGGTCGTATACTGCATGCCGGAGACAAGATCCCCCTTGCCGAAAACGCGCCGGCTCTGGCGCGCCAGCGCTTCGCGGCGCTTGGTCCGGGCGTTGCCGCCGGGGCTGGGATGCGCAGCGTGCGCTGGTTCGCACCACCGCTGACGGTAATCAGTAACCCGGACCATCAGTTCGCGGTGCTGCCCGGGCGTCACTACGACCGGTTCACCGCCAAGGCGCAGGATGCGCTCTACGAGAGTTCCTGGCGAGTGTCTCCGGATTCGAACCGGATGGGTTTTCGCCTGACCGGCCTCAAGCTCGAAACCGAGAGGAAGCTGGAAATCATTTCCGAGCCGACCTGCCTGGGAACAGTCCAGGTGCCTGCCAATGGCACGCCGATCGTGCTGATGGCCGACCATCAGACCACCGGCGGCTATCCCAAGATTGCCGAGGTGGCGAGCGTCGATATACCGGCATTCGCCCAGCTTGCTCCCGGAGAGGAATTGCGCTTTACCAGATGTACCCTTGAGCAAGCGCGGGAGCGCCGCATTGCGGCACGCTCGGTGCTGGCCGCGGTGATGCGCTCGATAGCCACGGAGTACGCCAAATGAAGACGATAGATCTCAACTGTGACATGGGCGAGAGTTTCGGCGCCTGGAAAATGGGCGCCGATGCCGCGGTGATGCCGCTCGTGAGTTCGGCCAACATTGCCTGCGGTTTCCACGCCGGTGACGGTGCCACCATCAGGAATACCATCGACCTGGCGCTCGAGCACGGGGTCGCGATCGGAGCACACCCCGGGCTGGCGGATCTGCAGGGTTTCGGGCGCCGGGCGATGAAGATCACGCCCCAGGAGATGTACGACCTGGTGCTCTACCAGGCGGGGGCGCTACAGGCTTTTGTCCGCGTGGCCGGCGCGCGCCTGCACCACGTCAAGTGCCACGGTGCGCTCTACAACACTGCGGCCGGAGATGAAGCGCTCTCCGACGCGATGGCCCGGGCCGTCCAGGACCTCGACGGTGAAGTGATGCTCTACGCGCTGGCGGGCAGCACCATGGCCGCGGTCGCGCAGCGCCGCGGACTGCGGGTTGTCGCCGAGGGTTTTGCCGATCGCGGTTATCGCGACGACGGCACGCTGGCGCCGCGCGGTACGCCCCAAGCCATGATCGAAGACGAGACCAGGGCGGTGATGCAGGCGCTCGCTATGGTCCGTGAGGGCAGCGTGATCAGTGTCACCGGTCGTTCGGTTGCGGTGCTGCCCGACACGCTGTGTCTGCACGGCGACCAGCCGGGCGCAGTGGGCTTCGCCCGCGCCCTGCGCTCGGCCTTCGCGGCAGCTGGCATTGAAGTAGAGGCACCCTGAGCGGCAAGGAGCGCGCAATGGACCAGAACCTGATCGAAGCACTGAAAGTTCGTTTCGAAGCGCTGCGGGCCGCAGCGCGGCACGATCCGTATCCCTCGGCCAAGGAGCGCCGCCGGCGGCTTTCGGTTTTGGAGCGGCTGCTGCGCGAGAACCTGGCCGAGCTTGCCGAGGCGATCAGCGCCGACTTCGGCTCTCGCTCGCTGTCCGAGACCAAGGCAGTCGAATTCTTTCCGATGTTCGATTGCGTGCGTTACGCGCGCCGCAAGCTGGGCAGCTGGATGCGGCCGCGACGCCGCGCTACCGGGCTTTGGTTCCTGCCGGCCACTTCCCAGATGATTCCGCAGCCGCTCGGCGCCGTTGGCATCGTCGCACCGTGGAACTATCCCTTGCTGATGGCGGTCGGACCCCTGGCCGACGCGCTGGCGGCCGGCAATCGCGCCATGATCAAGATGTCGGAGCACGCTCCCCGGACTGCGGCGCTGTTCGCGCGGCTGGTGGCCGAGCATTTCCAGCCCGACGAGGTCAGCGTGGTCGAGGGCGGCGTGGAGGTCGGGCAGGCGTTCGTGTCGCTGCCGTTCGATCACCTGCTGTTTACCGGGTCGACCGAGGTCGGCATCAGCGTGATGCACGCCGCGGCCTCTAACCTCACTCCGGTTACGCTGGAACTTGGCGGCAAGTCGCCGGCGATCATCGCGCCAGGCTATCCGCTGGCGCATGCCGTCGAGCGCATCATGTACGGCAAGTGCATCAACGCCGGGCAGACCTGTATTGCCCCCGACTATGTCCTGGTGCCGGCCGGCAGCGAGTCGGCCTTCGTCGCCGAGGCGCAGCGTGTGTGCGCGCGGTTCTACCCGGACATGGCGGGAACCAGCGACTACGCCTCGATCATCGACGAGCGCCACTTCCAGCGCCTGCGCCGCTGCATCGACGAGGCTGCGGCTGAAGGCGCCGAGGTGGTCCGGCTCGGACCGGAGATGCCGCCGGAGAGCAGACGTTTGGCCCCCCATCTCCTCCTGGGCAGCGCGGCGCTGAGCAAGGGGTTACAGAAGGAGATTTTCGGGCCGATCCTGCCGGTGGTCGGCTATCGCGACGTCGACGGGGCGATCGCCTTCGTCAACGCCCGAGCGCGCCCGCTCGCCCTTTACCTGTTCGATCGGGACTCCGCCCGGGTGGAGCGCTGGCTGCGCGAGACCGTCGCCGGCGGAGTCAGCGTCAACGAAACCATCATGCACATCGCCCAGCACAACCTGCCCTTCGGCGGCGTCGGTCCCAGCGGGATGGGACGTTATCACGGCCGCGACGGGTTCGATACCTTCTCGCACCAGAAGGCGGTGTTCCGCCAGTCGCGCCTGGCGGGAGTGGCGCTCTTCAATCCGCCCTATGGGCGACGCTTTCAGGCGCTGATCAAGCTGGTGCTGCGTCTCTGAAGGAACCGGTCGGCGCACAGCCGAACACCGGCGGCGGCGGTTTGATGGGGCAGTCCCTTCCGCCCCGCCGAAGGGGTGCTTCGCCAATCGCGAATTGTCGCGCCGGCGCCCGGCTGCTAACGTGCAGGGCTGACAACTCTTGGGGGAGCGACGATGGCCATCGATCTGGAGCACTTGCGCCAATGGGTCAACCGCAGCGAACGGCTGACCGAAATCGTCGCCGCGATGCCGGTCACGGCGATGGCGGCCACGCTCGATCGAGATGATGCCCCGGCAGAGCAGGGGACCGCGCTGCCGCCCCTGTGGCACTGGATGCTGTTCAATCCGGCCGCTCGCCAGAGCGTCCTGGGCCCGGACGGGCACCCGGCGCGCGGTGAATTCCTGCCGCCGGTCGAACTGCCGCGTCGAATGTGGGCCGGCGGGCGGCTCGATTTTGTGCGTCCGCTGCGGGTCGGTGAAGCGGCCACCAAGACCTCGCGCATCGCCGAGATCAGCGCCAAGAGCGGGCGCAGCGGCGAGTTGGTGTTCGTCACGGTGCAGCATGAAATCGCGGTTGGCAAGGAAGTGGCAATCACCGAGGAGCACGACATCGTCTACCGCGAGGCCGCCAAGCCCGGCGCGGTGCCGCCGCCACCGCAGGCGGCACCGAGCGATGCCGCTTTCGAGCGCACTATCGTGCCCGATCCGGTGCTGCTGTTTCGCTACTCCGCGCTGACTTTCAATGGCCACCGCATTCACTACGACCGCAGCTATGTGACCGGGGTCGAAGGCTATCCCGGGCTGATCGTCCACGGTCCGCTGATCGCCACCTTGTTGCTCGACCTGCTGCGCCGCAATCTCCCTGCGGCCACGGTGCGCAGTTTCAGTTTCCGCGCCGTGCGCCCACTTTTTGATATCGCGCCGTTTGCAGTCTGCGGCCGACCCGAGGCCGACGGTCGCATCACCCTGTGGGCGCGTGAGGCCACTGGTGCGCTGGCCATGGAAGGCAGCGCACAACTCGACTGACCCACTCAACCACGAGCCAGATGCCCAACCAATGAAGAATTTTCACGATGACCTGCATCCCGAGATCCGCGACGCCGTGCGGGCGCTGTGCGCCGAATTTCCCGACGAGTACCACCGCCGCATCGACGAGCAGCGCGGCTATCCCGAGGAGTTCGTCGCGGCGCTGACCAAGGCCGGATGGATGGCCGCGTTGATCCCCCAGGAGTACGGTGGCTCGGGGCTGGGCCTGGTCGAAGCCTCGATCATCATGGAGGAGATCAACCGCAGCGGGGGCAACTCCGGGGCTTGCCACGGCCAGATGTACAACATGGGCACGCTCCTGCGCCATGGCTCTCCGGAACAGAAGGAGCGCTATCTGCCGGCGATCGCTGCCGGGGAACTGCGGCTGCAGTCGATGGGCGTGACCGAGCCGAGCACGGGCACCGACACCACCAAGATCAAGACCACCGCGGTGCGCCAGGGCGACCGCTACGTGATCAACGGCCAGAAGGTGTGGATCTCGCGCATCCAGCATTCCGACCTGATGATCCTGCTGGCGCGCACCACGCCGCTGGCCGAAGTGCAGCGCAAGTCCGAAGGGATGTCGATCTTCCTGGTCGACCTGCGCGAGGCGACCGGCAAGGGCATGGAAGTGCGGCCGATCGCCAACATGGTCAACCACGAGACCAACGAGCTGTTCTTCGAAAACCTCGAGATCCCGGCCGAGAACCTGATCGGGAACGAGGGACGCGGGTTCAAGTACATCCTCGACGGACTGAACGCCGAGCGGGCGCTGATCGCCGCCGAGTGCATCGGCGACGGCTACTGGTTCATCGAGCGGGCCACGCGCTATGCCAGCGAGCGGCGGGTATTCGATCGTCCGATCGGGCAGAACCAGGGCGTACAGTTCCCGATCGCCCAGAGCCACATCGAGGTCGAGGCGGCCAACCTGATGCGCTACCGCGCCTGCGAACTGTTCGACGCCGGCAAGCCCTGCGGCGCCGAAGCCAACATGGCCAAGTACCTCGCGGCCAAGGCATCGTGGGAGGCCGGTGAGGCTTGCCTGCAGACCCACGGCGGCTTTGGCTTCGCCTGCGAATACGACATCGAGCGCAAGTTCCGCGAGACCCGTCTGTACCAGGTGGCGCCGATTTCGACCAACCTGATCCTGTCGTTCGTGGCCGAGCATGTGCTCGGTCTGCCGCGTTCGTTCTGAGGGCGTGATGGCCGCTGCGCAGACTTCGTCACTGCCGCTCGCCGGGATCACCGTGCTCACGCTCGAGCACGCGATCGCGGCGCCGTTTTGCACCCGCCAGCTCGCCGATCTGGGAGCGCGGGTGATCAAGGTCGAGCGCCCTGGCGTCGGTGATTTCGCGCGCGGTTACGACGAGCGTGCCCGCGGCCTGGCCTCGCACTTCGTCTGGACCAACCGCTCCAAGGAAAGCCTGACGCTGGATCTGAAGCACCCCCAGGCGGGCGCGATCCTGCGCCGGATGCTGGCCGACGTCGACGTGCTCGTGCAGAACCTGGCGCCGGGCGCGGCGGCGCGGCTGGGGCTTTCGTTCGAGGCGCTGCATGAGGATTTCCCACGCCTGATCGTGTGCGACATCTCGGGCTACGGTTCCGACGGGCCTTATCGCGACAAGAAGGCCTATGACCTGCTGATCCAGAGCGAGGCCGGGTTCCTGTCGGTTACCGGTACGCCGGAGACCCCGGCCAAGGCCGGCTGTTCGATCGCCGACATCGCGGCCGGGATGTACGGCTACAGCAATATCCTCGCCGCGCTGCTGGCCCGCGCCACCAGCGGCGAGGGCTGTCGGATCGACGTCTCGATGCTCGAGAGCACGGTGGAGTGGATGAGCTACCCGCTCTACTACGCCATGGATGGCGCCGAGCCACCGCCGCGTGCCGGTGCCGCCCACGCCACCATCTACCCCTACGGACCATTTGTCGCCGGTGATGGCCGCACCGTCATGCTCGGTCTGCAAAACGAACGCGAATGGCGGGCTTTTTGCGTCCAGGTCATGGAACGCCCGGAGCTTGCCAGCGATGAACGCTTTTCGTCGAACGGCCGGCGCCAGGCGGCCCGCGAGGAACTGCGACAGCTGATTCGGGAGGTGTTCGCGACTCTGACCTCGGAGCAGTTGCTGGCGCGACTCGAACTGGCTCAGATCGCCAACGCCAGCCTCAACGACATGCATGACGTCTGGGCCCACCCTCAGCTGGCGGCGCGGGGGCGCTGGACCGAGGTCGCGGCACCTGGCGGGGCGCTGCCGGCGCTGCAACCCCCGGGGTTCCCGGACGGATGGAGCGCGCGGATGGGCGCCATCCCGGCCCTGGGCGAACATACTGACGCGTTGCTCGCGGAATTTGGTTGCAGCAGCGGCGAGATCGCGCAACTGCGCGCGCAAGGCGCGATTTAGGAGTGGTCATGAGTTCCAAACCAAACAAGGAGCATTCCGCCACCGAGGCGTTGGCCGCCTTTGCGGCGGGTCTGCGTATCGACGCCATTCCCGCGCCGGTGCTGCGCCGTGCCGAGGACCTGTTTCTCGACTGGTTCGCTTCGGCGCTGGCCGGCAAGGGGGCGCTACCGGTCGAGGCGCTGACGCGCTTTGCGCGCCGGATCGGACCGTCCGAAGGACGCGCCGAGATCCTGGTGCACCGCTGTGGATCGAGTCCGTTTGCGGCGGCCTACGCCAACGCGGCATCGTCGCACTTTGCCGAACAGGACGATGTTCACAACGGCGCGGTGTTTCATCCCGCGACCGTGGTGTTCCCGGCCGCGATGGCGGTGGCCCAGGAGCTTGGTCGCAGCGGTGCCGAATTCCTGGCGGCAGCCGTGGCTGGTTATGAGGTCGGCATTCGCGTCGGCGAATTCCTCGGCCGCTCGCACTACAAGATCTTCCACACCACCGGCACCGCCGGGACCCTGGCGGCCGCGGCCGCAGTGGGCAACCTGCTGCGGCTCACCCCGGAACAGATGGGCCACGCCTTCGGCTCGGCCGGCACGCAGTCGGCGGGGCTGTGGGAATTCCTGCGTGATGCGGCCCATTCCAAGCAACTCCACACCGCCCACGCGAGCAGTGCGGGGTTGGCTGCGGCCTATCTCGCCGCCGATGGGCTGACTGGCGCCAGGCGAATTTTTGATGGCGCACAGGGCATGGCTGCCGGCATGTCACAGGACGCCGATCCGACGCGGCTCGCCGATCGCCTTGGCGAGCGCTGGGCTCTGCCCGAGACTTCGTTCAAGTACCACGCCGCATGCCGCCACACCCATCCGGCGGCCGACGCGCTGGCGCGAGTGATCAGTGAGCATCAGCTCGACGCCGGGGCGATCAGGCGGGTCACGACCCTGGTCCATCAGGGCGCGATCGATGTCTTGGGTCCGGTTATCGACCCCCAGACCGTGCATCAGGCCAAGTTCTCGATGGGCACGGTGCTGGCACTGATCGCGCTGGAAGGCCGCGCCGGCCTGGGTGAATTCGATGCCCGCTTCAACGACCCGGAAGTGGTGGCGTTCCGACAGCGGGTGGATATGGTGCTCGACGAAGAAGTCGACCGTGCCTATCCGCAGCGCTGGATCGGCAAGGTCGAGGTCGAGACGATCGATGGTCGAGTGCTCGCGGGGCGCGTCGATGAGCCCAAGGGCGATCCCGGCAACACCCTGAGCCGCGCCGAAATCGAAGCCAAGGCGATCGCGCTGGCGACCTATCGCGCTGGCGCCACCGAGACCGAGATGAGATCAGTCATCCGCCGCGCCTGGAAACTGACCGAGTCGTCGCTGCCCGCACCCTGGCTGGCCGCCGGAGCAACGTGATGAAGCTGGCGCCACGTTCCTACCTGTTCGTTCCCGGCGATCGACCGGAACGCTTCGGCAAGGCTCTGGCCAGCGGCGCCGACGCGGTCATAGTCGACCTCGAGGATGCGGTTGCTCCCGACGCCAAGGACAAGGCCCGCGACGCACTGGCCAACTGGCTCTCGGCAGAGCATCCGGTGGTGGTGCGGATCAACGCCGCCGGCACCAAGTGGTTTGGAGATGATCTTGCGCTGTGCGCCCATCCGGGAGTGGCGGCGGTGATGCTGCCCAAGGCGGAGCGGACCGATGAGCTCGAGCACGTGGCGCGGGCCTGCACCGTGCCTGGTGGCCGCGGCAACGGCCGAAGCGCACCCGTGGTGCTGTTGCCGCTGATCGAATCGGCGCTGGGATTCGCCCATGCGCTGGCGCTGGCGCAGGTGGCGCAGGTTGAACGGCTGGGGTTCGGGACCATCGATTTCCAGCTTGACCTGGGGATGGATGGCGGCGACGAGGAGTTGCTGTGGTTCCGCTCCCAGCTGGTGCTGGCCTCGCGGCTGGCGCAGAAGCTCGCCCCGATCGATGGCGTGACGCCGGCAATCGACGATGTCGCAGCCATCTCCCAGGATGTGGCGCGGGCGCGCCGGATCGGCCTGGGTGCCAAGCTGTGCATCCACCCGCGTCAGGTGCCCGTGGTCAATCGCGGTTTCGCACCCAGCGCCGAGCAGCTCGCCTGGGCGCAGCGGACCGTGGCTGCGGCGCTCGGAAGTGACGGCGCCGCGGTAGCGGTTGACGGTGCCATGGTCGACCGCCCAGTGCTGTTGCGCGCCCAGGCGATCCTGCGTGAAGCCGAGGAGCGCGGGGTCGGATTCAGTGATGGAGCCGAGCCATGAGTGCTGCGGGGAGTGTCCGCGAGCAACTTGCGACCTTCTGGAATAAGCGTTACCAGGATCCCGAGTACGCCTATGGCACGGAGCCCAACGATTTCCTGGTGGCGCAGGCGGCCTCATTGCCAGCCGGCGCACGGATTCTGTGCCTGGCCGACGGCGAAGGCCGCAACAGCGTCTGGCTGGCGCGCCAGGGACACAAGGTCAGCACGGTCGATATTGCAGAGCGCGGGCGCGACAAGGCCCTCAAGCTGGCGCGCGAGGCCGGCGTCACCATCGAGGCGCGGGTCGGGGACGTGACCGCGTTTGATCCCGGCAGCGGCTGCTGGGATGCGATCGTCTCGATCTTCCTGCACCTGCCGCCGGAACCGAGGCGCGCGCTGCATGAACGCTGCGCGCAGGCGTTGCGGCCGGGCGGCGTGTTCATCTACGAAGCCTATGCCGGCGGACAGCTTGGGCGCGGCACCGGTGGACCCCGCGAAGCGGCGCTGTTGCCGGAACTCGAGGAACTGCTCGACGACTGGCCCGGCTGCGCCATCGAGCAGTGCTTCAACGGGGAACGGATGATTCGCGAGGGCGCCCTGCATCAGGGCATCGGCGTGGTCAACCAGATCGTCGCGCGGCGCAATCCCTGAACTTAGCAGCACGCGCTCAGCTTGCGGCCGAGCCGGCGTCCGCGATCAACAGATCGACCAGGTCGCGGGCAAAGGGCGCGAGCGCGTCGAGGTTGCGCACCACGACCTGCATCGCCCGCAGGGCCCACTCATCAGCGAGCGGCACGGCGCAGATTGCCATTCCCTGCGCATGACGGCGCGCTGCCGACCCCGGCATGATGGCTACGCCGATCCCGGCCTCGACCATCCGGCAGGCGGCCTCGAAGTTGCCCACCTGGATGCGCGGCTTGAAGGGCTGCTGGAGCGCACCGCAGATCTGGTTCAGGAAGGCGTGTATCGCGCTGCCTTCGTGCAGGCCCACGTGGTCGAGTTCGAGCGTGTCGGCGAACGCGACGCTGTCCCGCCCGGCGAGCTCATGGTCGCAAGACACGGCCAGCACCAGGCGGTCCTGCCGGTAGGGGATGGCGACGAGATTCTCGGTGCGCACCATGCCGGCCACGATCCCGACGTCGACCTGGCCCTGCGAAACCGCGCGCACGATGTCGTGGCTTAGCTGCTCGCGCAGGTCGACGCTGACATCGGGATGAGCCTGCAGGTAGCGGCGCAGCACCGGCGGCAGGAACTCGCCGAGCGCGGTGGTATTGGCGAAAACCCGCAAATGCCCCTTGATGCCGCGCGAGTATTCGCGCAGGTCGCTGCGCAGGTGTTCCAGCTGCGTGAGCACCAGTCGAGCATGGTGAACGAAGGCCTGTCCCGGGGGGGTCAGCGTGACGCCTTGCGGCGTGCGCAGAAAGAGCCGCGTGCCCGCGCCGTCCTCGAGTTTCCTGACGCGACCGCTGGCGGCAGGCAGCGACAAGCCCATCGCCTGGGCCCCGGCGGTCAGGCTGTTGTGCTCGGCCACGCGCACCATCAGGCGCAAGTCGGTGAGGTCGAAGTGCAGGTTCATGGAGCGCTATCTTAGCGGCAAGGAGCAGTGCCGGAGCGCGTTAAGCACCATCTAACAGTGATCTTTGAAAATGGGTTCGTGTTCAAACACGAAACCTCAGAAGGAACTGTTATGAAAGCACTCTCGATGACACCAACACGCCTCGTCTTGGCAATGGCTGTCGCCGGCCTGTTGGGCGGCGCCGGTGCGACCTTTCTTGCTGGTTCCCGCGCGCAAGCTGCGATAGGCTTTGGCGCTCCCGTGGCAATTACTGCGGCTGCCAGCGCCCCGGCAGGATTCGTGGCGCCCGACTTTTCACAGATCACCGCGCGCTACGGTGGTGCGGTCGTCAATATCAGCGTCAGCGGCATGCGCAAGATCTCGAATTCCGACGAGGACGGACCAGGCGCCGGTAGCGGCGGTATTCCGGGCATGGACCCCAGCGACCCGTTCTTCGAATTCTTCCGCCGTTTTCACGGCCGTCGCGGCGGTCATCCTGGTCCGAGCGAAATGCCGATCCAGGGGCAGGGCTCCGGCTTCATCATCAGCCCCGATGGCCTGATCATGACCAATGCCCACGTGGTGCGTGACGCCCAGGACGTCACGGTGAAGCTGACCGACCGTCGTGAGTTCCAGGCCAAGGTGCTGGGCGCCGATCCGCGCACCGATGTCGCGGTGCTCAAGATCGCTGCCAAGAGCCTTCCGGTGGTACCGCTGGGCAAGACCTCTGATCTCAAGGTCGGCGAATGGGTGCTCGCGATCGGGTCGCCCTTCGGTTTCGAGAACAGCGTCTCGGCGGGCGTGGTCAGCGCCAAGGGCCGTTCGCTTCCCGACGAAAGCTTCGTACCCTTCATCCAGACCGACGTGGCGGTCAACCCAGGCAATTCCGGCGGACCGCTGTTGAACTCCCGCGGCGAGGTGGTCGGCATCAATTCACAGATCTACAGCCGTACTGGTGGCTACCAGGGCCTGTCGTTTGCCATTCCGATCGACCTGGCGACCAAGATCAAGGACCAGATAGTCGCGACCGGCAAGGCTACCCATGCCCGGCTGGGGGTGGTAATTCAGGAAGTGAACCAGACGCTGGCAGATTCGTTCAAGCTGGACAAACCCGAAGGCGCGCTGGTGGCCAGCGTCGAGCGCGGCAGTCCGGCCGACAAGGCCGGGCTGCGCCCCGGCGACGTGATCATCAAGGCCAACGGTCAAGCGATCGTTTCATCGGGCGACCTGCCCGCGATCATCGGATCCTCTGCTCCTGGCGACCAGGCCAAGCTGGAACTGGTTCGCCAGGGCGCGCGCGAAACGGTCACCGCCACGCTCGCCGACGCCGACCAGAAGGTCGCCAAGGCGGCCAGTTCCGACAATTCTGCCGGCAAGGGCAAGCTCGGGCTGGCCCTGCGCGCGTTGCAGCCGCGCGAGCGCAGCGAGGCCGGGCTGGAGAGCGGCATGGTCGTCGAAGACGCCAGCGGACCGGCGGCAGCTGCCGGTGTGCGGCTGGGCGACGTGCTGGTCTCGGTCAATGGCATGCCGGTCAAGAGCGTCGAGCAGGTCCAGGCGGTACTGGCCAAGTCCGACAAGTCGGTTGCCCTGCTGATCCAGCGCGATGGGCGCAGGATCTTCGTACCGGTTCGGATCGGATGACCCGGTCCTCCTGACCGCAGGGGTGGCGTCCGGCACGGCCTGGCGCCACCTCGGCTATCCTTGTCGGCGGATCGCCTCGGTCACGATGGACCAGAAGGCGAAGGTGGTGCCCTTGTTTCGCAGACTGGAACCGGGCTGGGCAAAGCAGATGGAAACATAAGCCATGCGACTGTTGCTGGTTGAAGATGACACCATGATCGGCGAGGCCGTTCAGGACTTGCTGCGCGCCGAGAACTACGCCGTCGACTGGGTCAAGGATGGGGAGTCGGCGGATACGGCCTTGCGCACTCAGGGCTACGACCTGGTACTGCTAGATCTCGGCTTGCCGCGGCGCGACGGTCTCAACGTGTTGCGCTCGCTGCGGGCGCGGCACGTGGCGGTGCCGGTGTTGATCGCGACGGCGCGCGATTCGGTGCCCCAGCGCGTCGAGGGGCTGGACGCCGGGGCCGATGACTATATCGTCAAGCCCTACGATCTCGATGAGTTGTTGGCGCGAATCCGGGCACTGTTGCGCCGCGCCGCTGGCCGTGCCGAATCGTTCTACGAACGCAAGTCGGTGCGGATCGATCCGGCGACCCGTGAGGCCACGGTCGAGGGCAAGGCAGTGACTCTTTCAGCGCGCGAATGGGCGGTGCTCGAACCGCTGATCGCTCGTCCCGGAACGGTGCTGTCACGCTCACAGCTCGAGGAAAAGCTCTACGGCTGGGAGCATGAGATCAACAGCAACGCGGTGGAAGTCTTCATCCACGGACTGCGTAAAAAACTCGGCGATGACCTGATCCAGAACGTCCGCGGGGTCGGCTACCTGGTGCCCAAGGGATGAAGCTGGCGCTGATCGCCCCGCATTCGCTGCGGCGGCGACTGCTCTGGTTTCTGCTGGCCGCCATTTCGTTCACCGCACTGGCGCAGGCGCTGATCGTCTACGCGACCGCGCGCTCGGAGGCCGACGAGGTTTTCGACTATCACATGCAGCAGATGGCAATGTCTCTGCGCCCCGGATTGCGTTCGAATGGCGCGAGCGATTTCCACGACGATGAGCAGTACGACTTTGTCGTGCAGGTCTGGACTGCCGACGGCCTGAGGGTGTTCCAGTCGACC
Source organism: Burkholderiaceae bacterium (assembly GCA_019428955.1). GTDB lineage: Bacteria > Pseudomonadota > Gammaproteobacteria > Burkholderiales > Burkholderiaceae_E > JAGXFR01. The sequence continues at coordinate 7,445 of JAHYJF010000022.1, read as the reverse complement.
CTGCGCGGGGAGTTGCCGCAGCGCGAAGCGCCCGGGTTTTCAAACATCAAGGTCCACGGCACGACCTACCGGGTGTTTTCGATGCGCTCGGGCAACCAGGTCATCCAGGTGGCGCAAGATCTTGCCGCCCGTCACGGCATGGCCCGGACCCTGGCGCTGCGCACTGTGGGGCCGATGGCGGTCATGGTGCCGCTGCTGATGTTCCTGGTGTGGTGGGTCGTAACCGGCTCCCTGGCCCCGGTGGCAAGGGTGCGCGGCCAGGTCGGCCAGCGCCAGGCCGATGACCTGACGGCGCTCAGCGAAGCCGGCCTGCCCGATGAGATCAGGCCGCTGGTCCATGAGTTGAACCTGCTCTTTGGCCGGGTCGAGCATGCGTTCGACGCGCAAAAGAGCTTCGTTGCCGACGCCGCCCATGAGTTGCGCTCGCCACTGGCGGCGTTGCGGCTCCAGGTCCAAGGTCTTGGGCGTGCCGGCGACGAGGAAACCAGGGCGCTGGCGGTGAAGCGACTGATCGCCGGGATCGACCGGGCTACCAGGCTGGTCGAGCAACTGCTGGTGCTGGCGCGTCAGCAAGCCAAGATTGCCGCCGGCGGACGTCTGGAACCGGTATCGCTGGCGCAGATTGCCCGCTCGGTGCTGGTTGATGCGGTTGAATCGGCCCATGCCCGTTCGATCGAGCTCGGGCTGGGTTCATCCGATGACGGCGAGATTCCCGGCCACGCCGACGCGCTGCAGGTGCTGATGCGCAATCTGCTCGACAACGCGATCAAGTACACCCCCTCCGGGGGCCGGGTCGAACTTGATATCGAGCGCCGGGGCGAGCAGCTGGTGCTCAGCGTGGCCGATAGCGGGCCGGGAATCCCCGCGGAAGAACGGCAGCGGGTGCTGGATCGGTTCTACCGGGTCCCTGGCACCGAGACCACCGGGAGCGGTCTCGGGCTGGCAATCGTCAAGTCGATCGCCGAGTTCCATGGCGCCACCGTGACGCTCGTGCAAGCCGAGGAACTGGGCGGGTTGCGCGTCGAAGTGCGGTTTCAGCCCGCCTAACGCTAAGGGCTGTTGCCAGGGCCGGGTCGGGGCGGTCAGGTTCCGTGCCGGTGTCAACTTCGTCACATTTTTGTCATTCCGGGTCGGTTACGATGGCGGTGGAAAAACCATGCGCAATCGTGCCGTGGACCAGGCTCTATCCGGATGAATGTAGCGACCAGAACCCAGACCAGTGGGCATTTCGTCGATCTTCGCGCCCTGCTTGGCGCGCGATTGCGGCGGGTTGTCGCTGACGCGCTGGTATTGATCCCCGGCGCTCTCGAGGCTGCTGGCGAGCGCGCCGGCAATCCGCGCGACCGTCATGCGCTATATTCGGCAGCGTCATTGCTGCGCATCGACGCCACTGAGCGCAGTGGCGGCGTGCCGGCTTCTTTCGACGAGCGGGTTCGACGCTGCCTGGCGCTGGCGGCGATCGCCAATCCTGACGAACGGGCGCTGGCGCTGATCGACGAGGACGAGCTCGACGCCCAGATTCTCGCGGTGGAACTGGCCGGGGCGGTGCGTGCCAACTCGGGGGCCGCGTACGCCGATTACACCCAGCGGGTGCGCTCGATCAGCCGGGACGGTTGGACTGATGATGACTTCAATCCGCTCGGCGCGCGCACCCTGGCGTCCGCGGCGGTGGTTGCCTTTGGCGGCGCGGCTTCAGCGCCGGTTGCCAAGGCGGCGTTGCGTTCGCTGCTGCGGCAACACCTGGCGGCGCCGCTGGCGGCGCTGATCACGGCTGCCAATGCCCGCATGATCCACCTCGGCATCAAGCCGGCGCCTGGCCCGGCGGCGGTCAAGATCGATCGCCGTGCCGACGAGTCACCAGCAGGGCAGGCCGCTGGTGCGCCCCGGCAGGAGACCACCCCAGAGGCTGCTGCCCCGCAGATGCCCCCGGCGCCAGACCGGGGACAGAACAGGTCATCGGCCAGGGCGCCGCTCGCGCTCGGCAGCGATCGCCCCGATCCGGCTGCACTGGCCAGTGCCAGTGCGTCGAGTGCTGCCACGTTAGGCACGTCGGCATTGGCTAGAGAATCGGCCGAGAACTGGCGCAGCGTGCTGCCGATGCTGCGACCAGTGATCGAGATTGAGCGTGATGCCGTTGATTTCGCTCGCTCGATCGACGAAACCCCTTATAGCCGAGGTGCCCGCAGCGCTTATTTCGGCAAGGTCCGCGATGGTCTGCACGCCGGTGGCGCAGCCTCCGCGCAGTTGGCGGTCGTCGATCTCGTGGCGGGAATGTTCGACTACGTTGTCGACGATAACCTGATCCCTGAAGCGGCCAGGCCGCTGCTTTGGCGGCTGCAACAGCCGGCAGTTGCGCTGGCGCTGCTCGACGCCGGCTATCTCGGTGAGGAGCCGCGCTCGCTGCGACGGCTGATCGAGAACATCGGAGCGATCGCCAGCGTTAATGGCGACGAACTGATTACCGACAGCGCGCGCGCGCGCCGGCTGGAGACGACTGTCCGGGCGGTTGAAGTGGTTACCAGCGCTCTGCAGACTCGTTCGTCGGTGATCGCCAATCAGGTCGACAAGGAGTACTCGCGGGCTGCGCACAACATCGAGCAGCTGATCGAACGCGTGATGCGCGAGCGCAAGGTCCTGGAATCGGCGCCGGCAGGCGGGAACCGGCGCGATTACGCCAACCGGCCAAGTCCGGAATTCGAACAGGATGTCACGGCGCGAATCCGGCAACTGCTGGAGCAGCGGCTCGGCGAGACCGATGTTCCTGACACGGCGCGTGAATTCCTGATGGACGTCTGGTTGCGTCACCTGCGCACGGCTGCGATGCGCGACGGCGAGCAGAGCACCGAGTTCCAGTTGGCCGTCGGCGTAATCGACGAACTGCTGTGGAGCCTCGGCGCCCGGCCCCAACGCGTCAGCAAGAGCGAACTGGCGCGCAAGATTCCCTCGTTGTTGCGCATGCTCACCAAGGGCACCCGTGATATCGGTGCCCGCGAAGAGGAACATAAGGCGTTTTTCGACGAGTTGTTCCTGATCCATTTGCGCAAGATGCACCCCCAGCCCCTCACTGGCGGGGCGTCCCGGGTTCGCAATGCGTTCGGTGCGACGGTTACCGGGTTGCACGCCTCGCAGTTCGTGCAGCCGCCAGCTGGCGGGGGAGCAGCCACTGAGGTGGGCGCCGCACCGGGCAGCGCAGCCGAGAAAGTACCGGCAGCGGGGCGCGGCGAGCGCTTCGAGGAAGTCTCGGCGTCGGGCGCGGCTGGGGCTGCTGAAGAACGCGCCGCCGCCGCGACTCCCTACGGGCGCCGGGCCTCCGACGAGCCGCCAGCTGGAGCGATGTTATTCGACGTCCTGCCGCCACTGCCGTCCGCGCTTCATCGGGTTCCCTCTGAAGAGATGCAGCGCTGGGGCAGTGCCGATTCCGGCCCGAAGAAGTCCGGCGAGCAGGAATGGGAAGCCCTGGGCGATACCAAGACGGTCAAGCCGTTCGGGCGCTCGGAGCCCGAGCGGAGCGAAGATCGCAAGTCGAGTGAAGCGGCCAACAGCAATCAACGGCTGCTTGACATTCTCAAGTCGCTCGACCTGGATGATCTGCCCGACGAACCTCGCCACGTCGCTTTTGATCCCGAGCACGTATTTCGCCAGATCAATCGTGGCGTCTGGCTGGAATTCACCGAGGCCGGCAATGGCCCCAGTTACCTGAAGGTGGCCTGGGTCAACCGGCGCCGCACCGTGGCGTTGCTGGTGCGCCGGTCTGATCGCCGTGCTGTCTCGATCCGTTTTTCAGAGTTGCAGAAGCGTTTCGCCCGCGGGCGGGCTCACCTTATCGAAACCAGGGCGCAATAGGAGCGTTGCGCGAGCGCTGGTCGCTAAACCGCCCGTAATGGCAACGCTTTTTTGCTATACTGCGCGGCTGAGATTCTGTAGGCGCGTAGCTCAGCTGGTTAGAGCACCACCTTGACATGGTGGGGGTCGTTGGTTCGAGTCCAATCGCGCCTACCAACGAAAGCCGGTGTTTCGGTTCCGAAACCTGATTGTGTAGAAGACGGCGCCGACGGCGCTGTTTTTATTTTCGGGGTCCCGCTTGATGGTCACGATCACCCTTCCTGACGGTTCGCAGCGCAAATTCGATGCGCCGCTGACGGTCGCCGAACTGGCCGCGTCGATTGGCGCCGGGCTCGCCAAGGCCGCGCTGGCCGGGCGCGTCGACGGACAGCTCGTTGACACCTCGCATCGCATCGACACTGACGCCTCGGTAGCCATCGTGACCGAGCGCGATCCCGACGGTCTCGAGGTCATCCGTCACTCGAGCGCCCACCTGCTCGCGTATGCCGTCAAGGAACTGTTCCCCGACGCGCAGGTCACGATCGGACCGGTGATCGAGAACGGCTTCTACTACGACTTTTCCTACCACCGTCCATTCACGCCCGAGGATCTGGCGGCGATGGAGCTGCGGATGGCCGAAATTGCCAGGCGCGACGAGCCGGTTACGCGCGAGCTCTGGGAACGCGACGATGCAGTGCGTTACTTCGAGTCGATCGGCGAGAAATACAAGGCCGAACTGATCGCCGCGATCCCGGCCGACCAGCCGATCTCGCTCTATCGTGAGGGCAGCTTCGTCGACCTGTGTCGCGGCCCCCACGTGCCATCGACGGGCCGGCTCAAGGTCTTCAAGCTGATGAAGCTCGCTGGCGCCTACTGGCGCGGCGATTCGAACAACGAAATGCTCCAGCGGGTCTACGGCACGGCCTGGACGCGCAAGGATGACCAGGACGGCTACCTCCATATGCTGGAAGAGGCCGAGCGGCGCGACCATCGTCGGCTCGGGCGCGAACTGGACCTGTTTCACCTCCAGGACAACGCTCCCGGGATGGTTTTCTGGCACCCGCGCGGGTGGGTGCTGTGGCAACAGGTCGAGAACTACATGCGCCGGGTCTACCAGGACAACGGCTATCAGGAAATTCGCTGCCCGCAGATTCTCGATCGCACGCTGTGGGAGAAGTCAGGGCACTGGGAGAACTACAAGGAGCATATGTTCACCACCTCGTCGGAGAATCGCGACTACGCGGTCAAGCCGATGAACTGCCCGGGGCACGTGCAGGTCTACAACTCGGCGCTGCGCAGCTACCGCGACCTGCCGCTGCGCTATGGCGAGTTCGGGGCCTGCCACCGCAACGAACCATCCGGCGCCCTGCACGGGATCATGCGGATTCGCGCCTTTGTCCAGGACGACGGCCATATCTTCTGCACCGAAGACCAGATCCTCGACGAATGCATCGCATACACCGCGCTGCTGCGCAAGGTCTACGCCGATTTCGGCTTCGATAACATCCTTTACAAGGTTGCCACCCGGCCCGACAAACGCGTCGGCTCCGACGAACTCTGGACCAAGGCCGAGGACGCGCTGATGGAAAGCCTGCGTCGCTCGGGCTGCGAATTCGCGGTTTCCCCGGGCGAGGGCGCTTTCTATGGCCCCAAGATCGAGTACACGCTCAAGGACGCGCTCGCACGCCAGTGGCAGTGCGGCACTATCCAGGTCGACTTCACCATGCCCGAGCGCCTGGGCGCAGAGTATGTCGCCGAGGACAATACCCGCCGCCACCCGGTGATGCTGCATCGGGCCATCGTCGGCTCGATGGAGCGCTTCCTGGGGATTCTGATCGAAAACTTTGCCGGGGCGATGCCGATGTGGCTGGCCCCGGTGCAGGCGGTGGTGGTGACAATCAGCGAAGGGCAGGACGAATATGCCCGAATAGTTGCACAAACGCTGAAAAAACAAGGATTTAGGGTACAGTCCGATTTGCGCAACGAAAAAATCAACTATAAAATCAGGGAGCACAGTCTTCAGAAGATTCCCTATCTGCTCGTGGTGGGCGATAAGGAACGTGAATCTGGGCAAGTTGCCGTGCGAGCGCGGGGCGGTGCCAATCTCGGACCCATGTCATTGGAGGCGTTCATCGAACGCATCGCTGATGACGTGGCGCAGAGACGGCACAACCCGCTGGCCTAGGGCCAAAGCGCGGCTGTTTTTATTTGATCGGGGGAGAACGCAGCATAGCTACCGAACGTTCGCATCGCATTAACGCGGAGATTACCGCGCCGACCGTCCGTCTGATGGGTATCGAAAACGAGCCCATCGGCATAGTAAATATCCGCGAGGCGCTTCAACAGGCCGAAGACGCGGGGGTGGACTTGGTGGAGATCGCGCCGCAGGCCGATCCGCCAGTAGCCCGGATGATGGACTACGGCAAGTTCAAGTACCAGGAACAGAAGCGAGCGCACGAAGCGCGTCAGAAGCAGAAGATCATCCAGATAAAGGAAGTAAAATTCCGTCCTGGGACTGACGAAGGCGACTATCAGGTCAAGCTGCGCAACCTCAAGCGGTTCCTTGACGAGGGCGACAAGGCGAAGGTGACGTTGCGGTTCCGGGGGCGTGAGATGGCCCACCAGGAATTTGGCTACCGGCTGCTGGAGCGAGTCAGGGACGATCTGCTGGAGTTGGCGGTGGTCGAGCAGATGCCGAAGATGGAAGGTCGCCAGATGGTCATGGTGCTTTCGCCCAAGAAGAAGTAGGGCGGGGGCAGTAGCAGAATTGGAGCGGGTCTCGCACGCGGGGTCCGCACAATCCGGGGATATTCCCGGGGGTGCCAGGCCTTAACGAAGGCCGGGCACAACAATAAGCCGAGCAGGTTCGAAAAGATCCGGGACGCGATTCCGGGCACCTGTCGAGGCATTAGAAAAGGAAGGGTTGTCATGCCCAAGATGAAGACCAAACGGGGCGCTGCGAAGCGTTTCCGGGTGCGCGCTGGCGGCACCATCAAGCGCTCACAGGCGTTCAAGCGCCACATCCTTACCAAGAAAACCACCAAGAACAAGCGCCATTTGCGCGCCACGGTACATGTCGATGCATCCGACGTGCGCTCGGTCAAGGCCATGATGCCTTACGCCTGAGGAGATCGAGATGCCTAGAGTTAAACGCGGAGTTACGGCGCGCGCGCGCCACAAGAAGATTCTCGCCCGGGCCAAGGGCTATCGCGGTCGTCGCAATAACGTCTTCCGGGTGGCCGTGCAAGCGGTCATGCGGGCTGGGCAATATGCCTATCGCGACCGTCGCAACAAGAAGCGGGTGTTCCGCTCGCTGTGGATCGCCCGGATCAATGCCGCGGCCCGTTCCCACGGCATCACCTACAGCTCGTTCATCAACGGGCTTGGTCGCGCCCAAATCGGGATCGACCGCAAGGTGCTGGCGGATCTGGCGGTAAACGACAAGCCGGCATTCGCCGCGATTGTCGCGCAGGTCAAGGCCGCCATCGGGGCAGCCTGAACCGGCGTACCCCGGTCGGCCGAAGATGCGCCTGACGCGCACCTGTCGGCCGGATGCCGAAACGGGGCCTTGACGGGCCCCGTTTCATTTTGAGGTGGCGCCACGGGAGAGGCATGGACACAGC
>JAHYJF010000369.1 GCA_019428955.1 Burkholderiaceae bacterium | reverse complement strand
CGCGACGTTGGCCGGTTGCTTGGCGACCACCTGCTGATAGTGTCCGCTCGCCTCCTTCCAGTGCTGCTGGGCGACTTCCTGGTCACCGGCGTAGATGTGCATCGCCACGTCATCGGGGTTCCTGGCGAACCATGCATTCAGAGCCGCGGTGGCCTCATCGGGCTTGCCGGCACGCCGCAGCGCCTGGTGCAGCCGCACCACCAGCAGGGGCTGCGCTGATTTGGCCAGCGCCTTGCGGTAGGCGGCGGCGGCCTGCGGCCAGCGCTGCTGCACCCCCTCGAGGTCGCCGTCGATAGCCAGCGCCAGCGGGTGATCGGGAAGTTCACGATGCATCGCGGCGGCGGTGGCCTTGGCCTCCTCGGTCTTGCCCATCCGCTGCAAGGCCATAACCAGCGCCTGCCAGGGTTCGCCGGCCTTGGGATTGAGCTCGGCAGCCTTGCGGAAATTCTGCACGGCTCCGGCGTCGTCCTTGAGCGACACCCGGACCTCGCCCATGCGCATCTGCAGCGGCGCCGAGTTGGGGTTCGCCTTGAGGATCTGCTCGAAAGTGCTGATCGCCTGGGCTTCATCGCCGAGCCGCAGGTAGGCGGTGCCGAGCCGATCCAGGAGCGCGGCGTTGCCGGCATGGTTGGCGAGACCCGCCTGAAGCAAGGAGACCGCGTCGCGCGGCGCATCGCCCTGGAGATGGAAGTCGGCCAGCGCCAGTACCGGGGCGAGTTCGCCGGGATTGCCGCTGCGCGCGCGCTCGAGCAGTGCTTGCGTGTCCTTGCGCGCGCCACCCTGGGCGGCGTTGAGCCGCGCCAGCGCGAGCAGCGCCTGGACGTGATTCGGGCTCTTCTCGAGCAAATTCTCGTAGCGCTTGCGGGCATCTTCCGGGTGCTTCTCGGCCAGGTCGAGCGCCGCCAGGTTGGCCACCGCCGGGAAGAACGCCTGGTCCTTGGCGAGCGCACCCTCGAAGGCGCTCCGCGCCCCGGTGGTATCGCGCTTGCCGGCGAGCGCCATGCCGCGCAGGTTGAACGGCATCGGGCTGTCGGGGATCTTGGCGGCGAGCGCGTCGATCGCGGCGAGCGCCTTGTCGTAGTCACGGTCGCGCAGTCGCGCCAGGACGAGAGCCAGGTCGGCCCGGTGGCTCTGGCTGTCGAGCTTGACCGCTTCCTCGAGATCGGCATAGCCCTCGGCCTTGTCGCCGGCGGCCAGCTTGGACAGCGCCAGGCCGGTGCGCTTGCCGGGGTCCTGCGGCGCGAGCTTGGCGGCGGCCGCGAAATACTCCTCGGCCTTGGCGACGTCGTTGAGTCTCAGTGCCGCCTCGCCGGCGATGCCGTAGAGGGTTGCGTCCCTGGCGCCACGATCGAGCGCCGGTCGCACGGCCTCGAGGGCGCGTTCGGGCGCGTTCATGCGCAACAGCGTGGCCCCCAGCAGGCGATAGCCCTGCGCCGCTTGCGGCGCGCGTTCGATCACCTTGCGGGCGTTGGTCTCGGCCTGCTCGAGCAGCTTGAGGCGCAGATAGACGTTGCCCGCCAGGGCTACGCCGGGCAGGAAATCGGGGGCGATGCTCAGCAATTCCTCAACCGCCTGGCGGGCCTCGCCGAGCTGGTTGGCGCGCAGCTCGATCTGGGCGCGCAGGTAGTAGGTGCCCGGGCTCTTGGGCGCGATGCGTTCGAGCTCGCTCCAGCGCTTGCGGGCGGCGGCGACGTCGTTGAGTTCGAGTTCGATGGAGGTGAGCATGGCGCGCACCGAGGCATTGCCAGGTTGCTGCGCGGCCACTTTCTCGAGCGGCGCGCGCGCCGCTGCGAAGTGCCCGTTGGCGAGTTCGAGCTCGCCCTTGGCGGTGAGCGCCTCGACCGAATCCGGGCTGGCGGCGACAATCTCGTCGATCCGGGCGAGCGCTGCCACGCGGTCACGCCCGGCATCGAGCATCACCAGGCCAACCTTGGCGGCGACGTGATTGGGCTCGCTCTTGAGCGCCTGCTCGAGGCTGGCGCGGGCCTGGGCGGCGTCACCGAGCCCGGCGTGCGCGCGTGCCAGGGCCGTCAACGCCGCCGCTTGTGCGACCGGGTCGGCCAGCGCCAGGTCCTTGCCGGCGTCGAGCGCCGGTTGGAATTGCCGGGTCTGCACCAGAACGTCGAGCAGTTGCGGCAGCACCCGCGCGCGCTCGGCACCGAGCTCGAGGGCGCGGCGGAATTCCTTCTCGGCTGCCAGGTAGTTGGCGCTGCGGCGGTACATTTCGCCCAGCAGTGCTCGGCCTTCGGCGCTGTCCTCCTGCTGGAGAAGGTTCTTCAGGTGGATCTCGGCGGTGCGGGGGTCGCCCGCCGCCAGCGCCGAGCGCGCCTTGTCGAGCAGCGCCGCCGGAGAGTCGTTCCCGAAGCAGCCGGTCAGCACCACCGTGGCGGCGATCAGCAGCGCCCCCAGGTGGGAGCGGGGGCGTTTGACGAAATCAGGCTTGTTCATTTGCGTCTCCGTTGTCCTTCCGGCCCGCCGCCGCAGCGCCATACCGTCGCTTGATCCATTATTGGCGCAGCCCGAGCCGTTCGAGCAGGTCGTAGAGCGTCGGTCGGCTGACGCCCAGCTGTTGGGCGGCCTGGGTCACGTTGTCGCCGCAATGGGCCATCGCCCGCAAGACCGCGTCGCGTTCGGCCGCTTCCCGCGCCAGGCGCAGGTTGAGCAGCGTCGCGCCGTTGGCCGGCTTCAGTCCCAGGTCCTCGGCGGTGATGGCATTCCCGTCGGCCATGATAACGGCACGCCGGGCGGCGTTCTCTAGTTCACGGACATTGCCGGGCCAGTCGTGGGCCTCGATGGCGCGCAGTGCGTCTTCCCGGAACGGCAGTGGATCGCGGCCATTTTCGGCGGCGAACCGGGCGACGAAGGCCCGCGCTAGCAGCGCCGCGTCGCCGGCGCGCTCGGCCAGCGGCGGAATGGTCAGGACCATCTCGCTCAAGCGATAGAACAGGTCCTCGCGAAATGTCCCTTCGGCGATGCGTTCGCTCA
>JAHYJF010000368.1 GCA_019428955.1 Burkholderiaceae bacterium | reverse complement strand
GTCGAGCGCAATCAGGGCCCGCGGCGCCAGGCTCGCAAAGCCGCTGCGGCGGTCGGATTCGAGCCGGATGACCCGCGCGATTCGCAGCTTGATGTCACCAATGCCAACTTCGTCGCCCTGGCCAAGCGCGAGTGCGCGCAGCAGTTGCGGATCGCCCCAGATCTCGCCGCGAGCGGGCGACCGCACGGCATCGCGCTCCGGGTCCTGCAGCCCATCGGCAACCCGCAACCGGCCGCGCACCGGATAGTTGGCGCTGACCGCCTTGACCGAAACCAGCTGGGCGCGATCGTTGGCCAGGATCATGCTGGGGAATTCGACGGTGCGGCCGGCCTCCAGTCCGCGGTCCTTGGCCGCCGCCAGGAACTCGGGGGGAATCGGCCGGTCAGAGGCAATCACCAGGTCGCCGCCGAGCAGCTGGACCGCCTGGAGAGAAAGCGCCGAGCGCATCCGGTCGACGAAGAAACCGACCGAGGCGATCGCGGCAACAGCAACCACCAGCGCGGCAATGAGCAGGTTGAGCTCGCCCCCACGCCAGTCACGCCGCGCGAACGAGACCGCTGTCCTGATGATTTCGGAGACTCTCTTCACCGGTCAATTGTAGCGACAAGCCTATAACCGGAATAAGACATGTTATCGTTTGAAAGGACGGATACGTTTCCTGCCCGCGTGTTCTTGCCGGCTTCGCCGCCTCGCTCAAGGGCCCATTCGAGGCACTCCAGACATGATCAAGAAACTGCACCACAACGCCTACCGCTGCCGCGACTCGGAGGAGACGCGCCGCTTCTACGAGGGTTTCCTGGGCCTGCCCCTGGCCGGCACGCTGGAGATCATGGAAACCAAGAGTGGCCGCAAGACCGAGACCCTGCACACCTTCTACCAACTCGACGACGGCTCGTACCTGGCTTTTTTCGAAGCGCCCGACATGCCCTTCGAATTCAATGATCAGCACGACTTCGACCTGCACATCGCGCTCGAAGTGGAACTGCCCGTACTCGAGCAGATGCTGGCCAAGGGCAAGGCCGCCGGGCTCGAAACGCGCGGCGTCTCCGATCACGGTTTCATCCACTCGATATACTTCCGGGATCCCAGCGGATACGTTATCGAACTGACCGCCAGGATGCCCGAACACGACCAGGCGATGGATCCAAGCACCAACGAGGCGCGCGCCAAGCTTGACCGGTGGCAAGCCGCCAAGGCGCAGTCCGCGACGTCCTGATCCTGGTCTCCCGGCAGGCAGGGACTGCCGCGGCCAACACAGGAGAATTCCAGTGGACATGAAGTGCTTTACCTTCTCGGTCGCCGAGCGGATCGCCCGGCTGACCTTGAGCCGTCCCGATGAGCTCAACACCATCAACCCGGACTTCTGGCGCGAGCTCGAGATGGTGCTCGACAATTTGCAGCGCGAGGCACCAGCGCGCGCCCTGGTGATCTCTTCGAGCGGCAAGCACTTCAGCGCCGGCATGGCCCTGGAAATGTTCGGCGGCTCGATCTCGATCAACGAAGCGAGCGCCGCGTCGCGCGCCAACATCGCGGCGGTGCTCGCCGACATGCAGCGCGTGCTCGACAAACTGGCCGCGCTGCGCATGCCCGTGATCGCGGTGATCCAGGGCGGCTGCATCGGCGGCGGGGTCGACCTCGTGAGCGCCTGCGACCTGCGCTACTGCAGTGCCGAAGCGTTCTTCTGCATCCAGGAAATCAACATTGGCATGACCGCCGACCTGGGCACGCTGCAGCGCCTGCCCAAGCTGATCCCCGACGCGGTGGTGCGCGAACTGGCGTTCACCGGACGCCGCCTACCCGCCGCGCGCGCGCTGGCCGTCGGACTGATCAATGAGGTTGCCGCCGACGCCGACACCGCGCTCCAGGCTGCTCTAGCGACCGCCGGAGAGATTGCCGCCAAGCCACCGGTGGCGATCTGGGGCAGCAAGCAGGCGATCGACTACGCGCGCGATCACCCGGTGGCCGACAGCCTGCGCCAGATGGGCTGGCTGCAAGCGGCGATCTGGGACACCAGCGCCATCGCCGAGAGCATGGCGGCACGCCAGCAACGGCGCGACCCCGATTACCACGACCTGGCCAAATTGCGCTTCTTCGGCGACGAGGACTGAAGCCCGCGCCGCGTTCGTGCGATCATGGTCGAACATCAGTAACCGCAAGAGGATCTGCCATGTCACGTATTCCTTACGTTCCAGCTGACATCCAGGAGCCGGCAGATATTGTCGGGGCGGTGCGTGCACGCCGCGGCGGCGAACTGATCAATCTCGACCGGGTGCTGCTGCACAGCCCGGAACTGGCGCTGGGCTGGAACCACCTGCTCGGCGCGGTGCGAACCCGCCTGGGGCTCAATCCGCGGCTGCGCGAACTGGCGATGTGCATCGTCGCGGTGCTCAACGGCGCCGAGTACGAGTTCATCCATCATGCCCCCGAGTTCATCAAGGCCGGTGGCGGCCAGGCCCAGGTGACACGGCTGCGCTCGCCCGAGGAGGCGAGCCTCGACATGGAACTGTTCGACGAAACCGAGCGCGCCACGATCGCGCTGGCGATCGAGATGACCCGCCACGTGAAGGTATCCGACACTACTTTTGCCCGCATCAGCGCGCTGCTCGACCGCCAGTCACTGGTCGAACTGATCGCCACCATCGCCGCCTACAACATGGTTTCGCGTTTCCTGGTCGCCGCCGGGGTAACTCCCGAAGACTGAGAAGCCCTGGAGCCCTAGCCCCGCTCCGCCAAGTCATCGGCGTTGACGACCCTGATCGGCGCCCCGGCGAGCCAGGCGCTGAGCGCCTCGACCATGCCGTGGTGATGAGCCTTGAAGACCGCTTCGGTCGCGTAGCCAAGATGCGGCGAGATCGTCACGTTGGGCAGCGCCAGGAGCAGGTCACTGGCGGGCAACGGCTCGGTGGCGAAGACATCGGCCGCGGCGAGATGCTTGGCGCCGGCCAGGATCAGGGCCCAGGTCTGCTCGGCGGTGCAGGCCTTGACCGGCCCG
>JAHYJF010000367.1 GCA_019428955.1 Burkholderiaceae bacterium | reverse complement strand
GGAACGCCGAGTTCGGCGGCCTCGAGCGTGAGCAGTCCGGATTGTCCGGGGATGCGCACCTCGACCCGGCTGATCACCGCCGTGGCGGGCAGTTCCACGATGCGCCCGAGTGTGAGCCAGCTGCCGTGCGAGGTCGCGATCGCGCGCCTGATCAGTTCGTCGGGCGGCGGCTCGCTTGGCAGGATCAGAGCTATCTCGTCGGGGGCAAAACCCTGGCGCACCAGCAGCAGCGCGCACGCCAGCGCCACCGGGCCGGTGCCGTCGATCCTGATCGCCGCTGCCTTGCCCGGAACTTGCGCCATCATCGCTTGCGCATCAGCGCTTCGATCTCGTCGGCAGTATTGGGCACTCCGGCGCTGAGAATTTCGTAGCCGCTCTCGGTCATCACGACATCATCCTCGATCCGAATGCCGATGTCATGAAAGCGCTCGGGGACATCGGGAGCGGCGCGCACGTAAATGCCGGGCTCGATGGTGAACACCATGCCGGGTTCGAGGATGCGCGACGGTGTGCCTTCCCCGCTCGATTCCTCGCCGGCCTGACGGTAACTGCCGACGTCGTGCACGTCCATGCCCAGCCAGTGACCGGTGCGATGCATGTAGAAGCGCTTGTAGCTCGCCGAGGAAAGCGCTTCGTCGAGCTCACCGGCGATCAGTCCGGCCTCGATCAGCCCGGCCGCGATCACGCGGGTCGCGACGTCGTGCAAATCCATCAGCCGCGCCCCGGGTTTGATCGCCGCCAGTGCGGCGTGCTGCGCCGCCAGCACGATCTCGTAGAGTTCGCGCTGGCCGGCAGTGAAGTGGCCGTTGACCGGGAAGCTGCGGGTGATGTCGGAAGCGTAGCCGCCGAGTTCGCAGCCGGCGTCGATGAGCAGCAGGTCGCCGTCGCGCAAGACCGCGTTGTTCTGGCAGTAGTGCAGCACGCAGGCGTTGGCGCCGCCCGCGACGATCGATTCATAGGCCGGCGAGCGCGCGCCGCAACGGATGTATTCGTGCAGCAGTTCGGCCTCGATCTCATATTCATGCAGACCGGGGCGCGTCGCCAGCATCGCCCGCACATGCGCTGCTGCGTTGATCTCGCCGGTCCGGCGCATTGTGGCCAGTTCGAAGCGGTCCTTGACGAGGCGCATCTCGCTCAGCATTGCCGCGATGTCGAAGGCCTGGGTCGGCCATCCCACCAGTGAGCGGACTTTGGCGCCGACCTTGGAGAGCCACAGGCGCACCTTCTCGTCGAGCCCGGCGTCGGCGCCCAGCGCGTAGTAGATCGCCGGCGCGTTGGCCAGCAGGTTGGGGATCTCTTCGTCCAGCGCCGTAATCGGCAGGGCGCGATCGAAGCCGAATTCCTTTTGCGCGGCCTCGGTCCCGTAGCGCCTTCCGTTCCAGATCTCGGCCTCCTCGTTCTTTTCGCGGCAGAACAGCACCGTCTCGACCCGCTCCCCGGCGACCACGATTGCGAGCGCCGCCTCGGGCTCGGGAAAGCCGCTCAGGTAGTAGAAGTTGCTGTCCCAGCGAAAGGGATAGGTGCTGGTGCCGTTGCGCCGGGCTTCGAGCGCGGTGCAGATGATGGCGACGCCGCCGCCGCGCTTGCGCATCGCGGCGATCAGACGCGAGCGTCGTTCGACAAATGGTTTCATTGTTGGGATTCTCCGTTGCCCCGCAATTGTGCATCGAGTTGGCGCAGGCGCTCGTGGGTGCCCACGTCGGTCCAGCGACCTTTGTGCAGTTCGCCCCCGGCCCGGCCGCTGGCCGCGGCGGAATAGAGCAGCGGCGCCAGCGCGGCGCGCGATCCCGGCACGATGCCGGCGAAGAGCTCCGGGCGATAGACGCCGATGCCGCTGAAAGTCAGGCGCGCGGCCAGCTGAGCAGGATCGGTGCCGCCGGCGAGGCGCGCGCCGTGCAGCGCGAAGTCACCCTGGCGATGGTGCTCGGGGTTGGCGACCAGCAGGCACCACGCCAGCAGTTCGGCCGCGATCATCTCGCTGGCGATGCCCGGGGTACGGCTGAAATCAAAGTCGCAGAAGACGTCGCCGTTGACCACCAGGAAGGGCTCCGGCCCGAGCAGCTCGAGTGCCTGGACGATGCCCCCGGCGGTTTCGAGTGCCTGCGCCTCGGGGCTGTAGCTGATTTGCACGCCCCAGTTTGAACCGTCGCCCAGTTCCTGCCCGATCAGGTTCCCGAGGTGGGCGTGGTTGATCACCACCTCGCGCAACCCGGCCCGTGCCAGCGCTTCGAGGTGCCAGACGATCAGCGCCTTGCCACCGACCTGGAGCAGGGGCTTGGGGCAAGTGTCGGTCAGCGGCCGCATTCGTTCGCCACGGCCCGCTGCAAGGATCATCGCGCGCATCCTGGGCGCTCGCTAGAAGGTATAACCGGCAGTGGGTTGGGCACGGCCTTCGACGCGCTCGATCAGGCGCATCAGCGGAGTGAACGCGACGTAGCGCCGGGCGGTGCGCTCGACGTATTCCAGAACGAGCGGCAGGTCGGCCAGGTAGCGGCTCTTGCCGTCGCGATAGTTCAGCCGCGCGAAGATTCCCAGGACCTTGAGGTGGCGCTGCAGCCCCATCCATTCGAAGTCACGGTAGAAGGCCCCGAAATCGTCGTGGACCGGCAGTTTAGCCTTGCGCGCCATTTCCCAGTAGCGCACCGCCCAGTCGATGACTTGCTCCTCGGGCCAGGCCACGTAGGCGTCGCGCAGCAGGGATACCAGGTCGTAGGTGATCGGGCCGTAGACGGCATCCTGGAAGTCGAGCACGCCGGGGTTGTCGGCGCCCGCGAGCACCATCAGGTTGCGGGAATGATAGTCGCGGTGGACGTAGGTCCTGGGCTGCGCCAGCAGGTTGGCGAGCAGGGTTTCGAAGGTCCGGGCGATCACCTGCTGGTCGGCGGCGACAAGCGCGACGCCGCGGTGGCGATCGATGTACCAGCGCGGGAAGAGCATCAACTCGCGTTCGAGCAGGACGCGATTGTAGTCCGGGAAGACGCCGCCGCGGCTGG
>JAHYJF010000366.1 GCA_019428955.1 Burkholderiaceae bacterium | reverse complement strand
CCAGCGATGCCGCGAAAATGAACACCCGTTCCCGCAGGCTCATCATGCCGATCCGCGCGACGATCTCGCGCAATTTCTCACTCGCCATGCGATCCCCCCTTCCCCGTCGGGCTGCCCGAATACAGGTCGAAATCCAGATGATCGGGCAGTGCGGCCGCCTGGCTTGCGGGCCCGCCCTGGGATGCACCCAGCGCGGCATTCATGCCTGAAAACCGCATGCCCTCAAAGGGCGGCTGCTTGCCGAGCCGATCGATATACGTCGCCAACAGGCTCGCGTTCAGGGCCGCCCCCTTGAGCGCCACATAGCCCGGCGAGAGGGTGAACCCATTCAGCCAGACACCTTCGGTGCCGCCGTGCGCGAGCGCGCGCAAGCGGGGAGAAAAACCCGTTGAAGTCTGTTCGATGGTGTGGCCGACCGACGCCAGCAGCGCTTCGCGTTGCGCCACCTGAGCCTGCGTGGCCTTGACGCGCTCGGTCAGCAGCGCACTCACCGGCCGGCTGGCGGCAACGGTCAGTTCGTCCAGTGCCTGTTGTGCCTCGGCTTGCTGGGCTTCCGTCAGCTCGGCCTCGGCTTCGAGCACGCTTGCCTGGTAATGCAGATAGCCCGCCCAAGCAAGCGCACACACCAGTACCAAGCCCATCACCGCACCCATTTCGCGCACGCCAAAGGCATAACGCTTCTTCAGCAGCAGCGGGCTGATGAGATTGATCTGCTGGCTCATGGCTTGGTGTCTTCCATCCGCAATGCTGCGCCGATGGCATGAAAACAGGGAAGCGGCAAGGCATTCACGTCCGGAAAGTCCGAGACATCCAGCGCATCCGCAAGGTTCAGCACCTCGACCTTGATGGCAAGATTCCTGACCAGACCATCACGCAAGGGCTCGACGTGCGCCATCGGGGTCAGCAACAGGCGATCGACCGGAATTCCGCCAAACTGGCGATCGAATTGATCCAGCGTGCGCTGGATTTCCAGTGTCAGCCGTTCAAGCACGCTGTCCAGGCCCTCGGTTTCGAAGAGCGCCTGATTCACCCCGAGCGTGCGCACCATGCACAATTCGCCGTCCAGCGTCAGCGTCAGCAGGCCGCCGGTTTCAATGAAAGAGAACAGCGCCATGGCCCGGCCCGGGGATTCGAGCCGGATGGCCAGGTTGCGCTGGGCGGTTTCCATGATGTCGATGATGCCGAGATTCAGGCCTGCGTTGGACGCCAGCACGGCCTCCTCCGCAAGCAGGCTGTTTTTTGCCGCCACCGCAAAAATCTGCCGGACATGGGTCAGGTGCTCGGGATGCGGGACTTCCAGCACGTCCACCGTGCCGTCGTTGGCGTGGAAATCGAGCATGTCCTGAATCTGCCAGCGCACCGCGGACTTGACCTCGTCGGCCGGCACATTCGGCGCATCGAGCAGGCGCAGCTTGTAGTCGGACGGGCGCAATACCAGGCTCGCAGGTCCCTTGCGCGGCAGGTGGGAAAGCGCCTCTTTCCAGTTTTCCCCGTTGACCGGAACCACCCCCACCGCAAGCAGCTTGGGCACGACCGCCCTGCGGTCGACGCACGCGTACGCAATGCGGTCGGAAAGACGCAAATAGGCGGTGAGCCCGTGCTCGCTTACTCGGCGGAAAAACCGCATATCTCGGACCTGAAAGTTTTTCCGAACTTAAATAAACAAGCCATTGTTGTCAAAGGATTTAACCAGGATTCCAGATTATTCGCGTGATATTCGCACAGGACACCCTGGATAAGAAGTTTGCACAAAGCACTCATGGGTGTTTTACGGCCAGCCGGGCAAAATCTTCATCTGATTCAGCGTATTCGCGAAAACGCTGCGTCCGGGTTAATACATTTCTCGCAGGTAGATCAATGACTTGCTGCCGCGATACAGGCCGAAACTTGCCCGGGCAGCGGGATCCTGATCGTAGCTGACGCCGCTCCCGCGTCCCTGGAGCCAGCTTTGCGACGCCGCGACTGCGGGAGTCGCCCCACCGGCCACACAGCCGCTGCCGCTGGCGGTGGCGCCCAGCTGCAGGGTGAGATCGACGCTGCCGGTGTTGCCCGCACCCGGCGCGGAAAACCGCAGGTTGCCGCGACCGGCATTGAAGCGGCCCGAAAGCGATACCGTGGTCTCGCAGGCGTTAAGGTCGCGCTGCCAACCGGCCAGCGACACATGGGCGGCGGCAAGCTGGGTGCAGGCATCCGCCGAATTCCGAGCAAATCCGCTGCCGTTCCAGTATTGGGTTTCTATCGGCACTGGCAAATTAAGCAGTTCCGAGCCGTGAGCATTGGACAGGACCAGCCGCCCGAAGCGGATTTCATTGCCGGAATCGAAAGCCATGCTGGGGAACAGCGCGGGCGTGGCCGTGTTGATGATGCCGTTACCGGGAACGGCATTTTCGGTGTCGTCGAGAACACTCATCGAGAGGCTGATATCCGCCATAAAAGGCGCAATCGGGGTGGTGCGCGTAAACGCCACCTCGTCCGTCGCATTGGCGGTTATCGTCCCCGTACCTCCGCCCGTGCTGGTCACAACGGGCAACCCGATCAAGCCCTGGTCCAGTGAGTTGGGCAGGGAAACCGTATAGATTTGCGTGTTCGTGGGCGAGGCGGGCAGTTTCCATAGCGCACTCGCGTAGTTGGTAGTGATACCCCCCGCGGCATTTCTTGCCGTAATCGTGGCCTGCGGCAGTGTGACATAGCCGAAGGGTTGGCCAATATAGGTGAACGAGCGCGTCGCGCAGGTCGGGGCGTTGAAGGTCATGAACTGGGGAACGCTGGCAGTCGTCAGATCAAAATGGTCGGGAACGAATCGGCCAACGCTGAAGGCCGCCGACTCAATATTCATCTCGGCCGCCGAGGAGCCGTCGGCCGCATCCACTGCCGCGAAGCTGGTGTCCATCAGCTTCATGGTAAAGGCGCCAACCTCGGAATAGCTGGCGCTGGCGGTCGTCACCGTGCCGGAGGCTGCCGACCAGGTG
>JAHYJF010000021.1 GCA_019428955.1 Burkholderiaceae bacterium | reverse complement strand
GACGAAGTCCTGCCCGTAATTGCCCAGCTCGCACAGCTCGCCCGCCAGCTCGACGTCGGCCGGGTATCGGCCGGCGAGATTGCGTTGGCGAAGAATCACGCCGCGCGGGTGATGCGACACTGTGCCGATGCCGCAACCCAGGTGCTCGGTGGTGCCGGCTTCATGCGCGGCTCACGAATCGAACGCATCTACCGCGACGTAAAGGTAATGATGATCGGGGGTGGCGCCGAAGAGGTTCTCAACGAGCTCGCCGCCCGCCAGCTTGGCATAGACTAAGCATTCGCCGTCGCCGACACGAAGCACGCGCGCCAAGCGCTGAGCGCTGAAACAAACGAGGAGCAGGGAAATGAATGAACCGGTTATCTACCACCTGGAGCAACGGGTGGCGACCTTGACCTTGAATCGCCCCGAGGTGCTCAATGCGCTCGACGAAGCCTTGTTGATGGAGCTGCAGGATGCGTTTACCCGTGCCGCCAACGACGAGACGGTGCGGACCATCGTGGTCACGGGCGCCGGGCGAGCTTTCAGCGCTGGAGCCGACCTCGACGCCGGGAATGTCGGCAACGGCGAACCGGACCTCGGGGAGCGGCTGCGGCGCCGCTACCACCCGCTGATCCGGGCGATGCGCGCGTGCCCCAAGCCTGTAATCAGCGCGGTCAACGGGGTGGCAGCTGGCGCCGGCATGAGCATCGCGCTCGCCGGCGACGTGGTGTTCGCTGCCGCCTCGGCGCTGTTCCTGCAGGCGTTCACGCGGATCGGCTTGATCCCGGATGCGGGCAGCACCTATTTCCTGCCGCGCTACGTCGGCGAAATGCGCGCCCGCGCGCTGGCGATTCTGGCCGAAAAGCTCCCGGCAGCGGAAGCCGAGCGCATCGGATTGGTCTGGAAAGTGCTGCCAGACGAGGAACTGCTACCCTACGCGCTGACCACCGCCACACAACTCGCCCGGCAACCGACCCGCGCCTACGCGCTGGCCAAACAGGCATTGAACGCGAGCCTGGATAACGACCTCACCACGCAACTCGAGATCGAGGCCGTGCTCCAGACCGAAGCCGGCAGGAGCGCTGATTTTCGCGAGGGTGTCGCGGCATTTCGCGCCAAACGCGCACCCGTTTTCAAGGGACGCTGATGAAGAACAAAACCAGCACCGTGACTGAACCAGTGAGCGCCGTGGCGCATACACCCCGATTACCGCGTTCGGCCGAGGAGCAGAAACGGCTCGAGCACGCATTGCGCGAATTGTGGGAACGAACCATCGCCTTTAACCAGACACTCGGCGTGCAGGTAGTGTCGGTCGAACCGAGCGCACCGCAGATTCGTTTCGACATGCGGCCCGAATTCGTCGGCCACTATCTCTATGAGCGACTGCACGGCGGCGTGATCTCGGCCGTACTCGACGTCATGGGGGGCTTCACGCTAATGTGCGCTATCGCCGAGAAACACAAAGACGAGACCACCGAACAGGTGATGCATCGCTTCTCGCGCATGGGCACGATCGACCTGCGGGTCGACTACCTGCGGCCCGGCAACGGCCAGCACTTCAGCGCCAGCGCCCGCGTCACCCGACTGGGCGGGCGCATCGGTTCAACCCAGATGGCACTCGAAAATGACAGCGGCACACTCATCGCGACCGGGTCGGCAGCTTACGTGATCAGCTAAAGAGGAATGGACCATGAAAAGGGCGCCCTTTCGGGCGCCCTTTTTCAATGCTGGCGACTACACTTGCGCGTGGTCGCCCAACGTGACCTGGTTCCGGCAGTCCGGAACCCGCAGCTTAGTCTGCCAGGTAGTCGGTGATCGCTACCCATTTGCCATTCTGGATCTGGCCCATGCGCGAGCGCTTGTTGCCCAAGTGGTCGGTCTTGGAGAACTTGAAGTTGGGGCTGCCAAACATGTCGTGCGGAAAGCTTATGGTCTCAAAGGCGTTGGCCAGACTCTCGGTCGTCAGGTTCGGACCGGCTTTCTCCGCGGCACGAGCGAACATGTCCATCGCCACGTAGGCGTAGGCCGCAAACATGCCCGGATCGTCATTGAATTTGGCCTTGTAGCTGGCGCCCCAGTCGCGCACATTCTTGGACGGATCATCCATGTAAGGCACGCCGGTCTGGAAGGTCGCGTAGAGTCCATCCATAGCCTTGCCGCCGAGCTTGTGGATGAGATCGAGGTAGGCGGCTGACGAGCCGAGGAAAATCGGATCCCAACCCATCTTACGAGCTGTGGCAACCGTGCCGATGGTCTCGCGAATGATCGTGCCGAGCACTACGATATCGCAGTCGGCACTCTTCATTTTCGCAACCTGCGCCGAAAAATCGGTCGCACCACGCTTGAAGGTGGTCTTCTCGGCAAATTCCTTGCCCATGTCCTTCAGGCCATGCTCGGCACCGCGAAACACTTCCAGGCCAAACTCATCGTCCTGATAGATGGTGCAGAACTTCTTAGCGCCGCGCTCCTTGGCCATCCACTTCACGCCGGTGCGCATCTGGTCGTAGTAGGGAGCAGCGAATGAGAACTTGAGTTTGCTCAGCGGCTCGTACATTTCACGCGCGGCCGTGAGCGGGAACAGGTTTGGCACGTTCTTCTCGAACAGCGGCTGGAAGCTCGCCATATTCACCGCGGTGCCGAGCGAACCCACCATGGCAAAGATCTTGTCCTGCTGGACCAGCTTCTGGGCGGCCAAAAGTGCCTTCTGGGGGTTGTAGCCGCTGTCCTCGACCACCAGTTTGATCTTGCGGCCATGGATGCCACCGGCGGCGTTGATCTCATCGGCCCGCATTTGCAGTCCAAAGTTGAGCGGCTTGCCCATGCCCACCGCCGGTCCGGAGAGATCCTGCAACGAGCCGACCACAATCTCCGTCTTGGTCACACCCTGCCCGGCATTCGCAGCGACGCTGACGCATATCGCGGCAGCCGCTCCGATCCACTTCAGTTTGTGCTCGCCCATCGTATCTCCTCCGTTGGTTGGTGAATGCTGTCCATCAGAACAGCATCATTGCTAGGTTTCGCCCGCCCGTCAATCGATCCTCACGGCTTGCCCCGCCGGGCCAGATAAGCGCGCGACATTTCCTGGCATTCCGGATCCCCGAGCGCGGCCAACAGTTGGTCGGCGTCGGCAACTGCCCCCGCGCTGGAGACCAACTGTTCGGCGGCCTCATTCACCGCGCGCTTGGTCACCGCCAGCAACCGCCCCGCCTTGGCTGCAAGCCCTTTCGCCCACGCCTCCGCCGCCTCGGCCAGCTGCCCGGCCGGGACACAGCGATTCAAGAATCCCAGGGCTTGCGCCTCGGCCGCCGAGAATTCACGACAGTCGATCACCAGTTCCCGCGTCATCGCGGGGCCGATTTCCCGCACCAGCCGCGGAATGCCGCCCCAGGCCAGCGGAATGCCCATGTCGATTTCAGGGATCGAAAACAGCGCGTCCTCAGCGGCGAGGCGCAGGTCGCACGCAGCCGCGATCACAACCCCCCCGCCGACGCAGCGCCCCTGGATGGCGGCCAGCGTCAACGCCCGCATATTGGTGAGCTGCTCGGTCATAACCCGCCCCAGGTCGGCGTCCTCGCGGCTGGGCGGGGTGCGGTCCATGCCACCGAACGCATTCAGGTCGAAACCGGCGCAGAACGCGCGCCCAGCACCAGAAACGAGCACGACCCGCACGTCGTCCTGGCGATCGAACCAGCGCGCCGCCTGCACGAGCTCCTGCATCAGCGACGGGCTCAAGGCGTTGAGCTTCTCGGGCCGATTCAAGCTCAGGCGACCAAGCGTTCCCTCTGCCGTCACTCGCAAGCTTTCAAACTGCGGCTGCTGTGCCATCGCTTCCCCTATGGCTCCCGGTACATTTCATCGATCATTTCCGCGTACTTCTCGTGCACGAGTTTGCGCTTCAATTTCATGGTCGGGGTGAGTTCTTCGTCCTCAGCGCTGAGTTTCTTCTCGATCAGGCGAAACTTCTTGACCTGTTCGACGCGCGCGAACTGTTGGTTGACCAGCGCCAGTTCGTCGGCCACCAATTTCTGGATGGCCGGCGCGCGACACAGGCTGACGTAACTGGAGAACGGGATGTCGTTATCCTGGGCGTATTTCTCGACGTTCTCCTGATCGATCATGATCAGGCACACCAGGTACGGGCGCCGGTCGCCGATCACGACCGCGTCGGTGATATAGGGCGAGAACTTGAGCTGATTTTCGATTTCCGAGGGCGTGATGTTCTTGCCACCCGAGGTGATGATGATGTCCTTGAGCCGGTCGGAGATCTTATAGTAGCCGTCGGCATCCACGGTGCCGAGGTCGCCGGTGTGCAGCCAGCCGTCGGAGTCGATGGTCTCCGCGGTCTTCTCAGGCTGATTGAGGTAGCCCATGAAGACGTTCTCGCCGCGCACCAGCAGTTCACCCCGATCCGAGAGCTTGACCTCGTTGTAGCTCGTGGCCGTGCCGATCATGCCGGCCTTGATGCGCGCGATCGGCATGCCGGTCGACGCGCCACCCCCTTCCGTCTGTCCCCACACCTCGAGCATCGGCACACCCAGCGCCATGTACCAACGCACCAGGTCGGGCGAGATCGGTGCCGCGCCGGTCACCAGGTAACGACATCGGTTGATGCCGATCAGCTTGCGCACGTTGTCGAGCACCAGCCAACGCGCCAGCCGGTGCAGTGCGCGCCAGCCGAAACCGATCGCCAGCCCAGCCTCGTAGCGGTGCACCAGGTGCATGCCGATCCCGATCGCGCCCCGATAGGCAAGCTTTTCGAGTGCCGTGGCTTCGGACAAAGCGATCGTCACGCCCGAATAGAACTTCTCCCAGATCCGCGGCACGGCCAGGAACACGGTCGGCGCGATTTCGCGCACGTTCTCGGGGATGGTTTCGGGATTCTCGACAAAGTTCAGCTTGGTGCCGGTATACATCGCGAAGTAGGCACCACCCAATCGTTCGGCGACGTGACACAGCGGCAGGAAGCACATCCGCTCGTCGCTCTCGTCCTGCGCGATCAGAGTGTTGTAGCCCCGCAGGGTGTAGACGACATTGTGGTGGGAGAGCATCGCGCCCTTGGGTCGGCCCGTGGTCCCTGAGGTGTAGATCAGGATCGCGAGGTCCTCGGGCAGGCGCGCATCGATGCGTGCCTGCCACTGCTCGTTGGCAGTAGCGTCACCGAGTCGGTCGAGCCGTTCGCGCCCCATCGCGCGCAGGCGCGCCAGACTGATGATCTGCGGATCGTCGAGATCGCGCAATCCCTCCATCTCCCAGACGATGATCCGGCGCAGGCCAGGCAGGCGCTCGCGGACTTCGAGCGCCTTGTCGAGTTGCTCCTCGTCTTCGACAAACAGGTAGACCGAATCCGAGTCCTGCATCAGGTACTCAACCTGGGGGGTGGCGTCGGTCGGATAGATCCCGGAACTGACGCCGCCGGCGCACAACACCGCCAGGTCGGAGAACAACCATTCCTGCGCGGTGTTGCCAAGAATGGAGGCCCGCTCTCCCGCCTCGAAGCCCAACTCGATCAGGCCCATGCCGATTTCCCGCACGATCTCGCCGAGTTCGCGCCAGGTGACGCTTTGCCACAGGCCGTAGGACTTCTGCCGCATGAAGACGCGATCGCCGCGCTGCTGCACGGCGTTCCAGAACAGGCGCGAGACGGTTTCTCCGGCCACGACGATCTGGTTCGATGCGCTGAAACGCTTACTGTCCGAGTTCCACATGACTAGCGCCAGTTCTTCTTCTTCTTCCAACGGCGCGTTCCGCGCACGCCGCTGTCCTTCATGCCGAGGTAGAACTCCTTGACGTCATCCTTCTGGCGCAGAGCTGCGCAAGTGTCTTCCATGACGATGCGTCCGACCTCAAGCACGTAGCCGTAGTCGGCGTACTTGAGTGCCACCATGGCATTCTGTTCGACCACCAGCAGAGTCACGCCCTGCTCCCGGTTGACGCGGACGATGATCTCGAAGATGGCCTTGGTCAGTTTGGGCGACAGGCCCAGACTGGGCTCGTCAAGCAGCATAACGGCTGGGCGTGCAAGCAATGCGCGGCTGATCGCCAACATCTGCTGTTCTCCGCCCGAGAGCTGTCCGGCCGGCTGCCGAATTCGCTCGCGCAACATCGGAAAGTAGCCGAACACCATCTGCAGATCCTGCTCTACGGCAGTCTTGTCTGCAGCCGGACGCGTATACGCCCCCATCAGCAGGTTTTCACTCACCGTCAGCAGGGGAAAGATTTCCCGACCCTCGGGCACCTGCACGATACCCTGGCGCACGATGCGTGCCGGATCCTGTCGCTGGATCGGCTGACCGCGGAACAACACGGTCCCCTTCTGCGGATCGATGATGCCCGAGATCGTCTTGAGGATGGTCGACTTGCCGGCGCCATTGGAACCGAGCACCGTGACAATGCTGCCCTGTCGGACAGAAAGCGAGACGCCACGGATCGCCTTTACCGGTCCGTAGGAGGATTCGACATTGTTCAGTTGCAGAATCGGCAGCTCGTCGCCAGCGTCAGTCATCGGCGCCTCCCAGATAGGCTTCGATCACGCCCGGATGCGCCTGCACCTCGGCGGCCGTGCCCAGCGTCAGCACTTCGCCCTGATTCAGCGCCAGCACCCGGTCGGAGACGCGCGACACCAGCCCCATGTCGTGCTCGACCATGATGACCGTGATGCCCAGGTCATTCTTGATATCGTCGATCCAGAAACCCATCTCCTCGGTTTCCTCGACGTTGAGTCCGGAGGAAGGCTCGTCGAGCAGCAACAGCTTGGGACGCATTGCGAGCGCCCGGCCAAGTTCCACCACTTTGCGCACGCCGTACGGCAGCGCGACCACCATGGAGTCGCGGTAGTGCTGCAAATCGAGGAATTCGATCACCTCCTCGGCGTGGCGCCGAAACTGCAGTTCGGTGCGCCGCACGCGCGCAGTGAACAGGATGTCCAGCCACCAGGAAGAATGGCGCTGGCAATGACGACCCACCAGGAGGTTTTGCAGGACCGTCGCATGTTCGAACAACTCGATATTCTGGAACGTGCGCGCGATGCCGAGTCGTGCGATCTCATAGGGCGCCAGATGCGAAATCATCTCGCCTTCGAACATAACCCGCCCGGCACTGGCCCGGTAGATACTGCTGATGAGGTTGAAGATAGTGGTCTTGCCCGCCCCGTTAGGCCCGATCAACGAGAAGACTTCGTGCGGCCAGACCTCGAAGGAGACATCGTTCACGGCGCTAAGCCCACCGAACTGCACCGCAAGGCCCTGCACCTGGAGCAGCGGCGCCGTCATTTCAGGCGCTCCGATTTCATGTAGCTCTTCTGGCGCTTGAACATACCCTTGCGGTAGAAGGGAAAGGTCGCGAAGAAGGTCCGTATCTTGAGCCATCGACCGTACAACCCGAGTGGCTCGAAGAGCACGACGGCGACCAGACACAGTCCGAAGATAGTTGGCTGCAAGCCGGTCTGACGACCGATTTCAGGCGGCAGCCAATCCTTGACGTTGACGATGAACTGTTGCGCCAGAATCCAGAAGGCCGGCCCGAAAATGGCTCCATAGACGGAACCGAGGCCGCCGATCACAATCATGATCAACAGCTCGATCGATTGCAGGAAGGTGAATTGATCGGGTGAGAGGAAACGCAGTTTGTGTGCGTAGAGGGCGCCGGCGATCCCGGCCAGCGCTGCCGAAATGGCGAACGCAATTGTCTTGTAACGGGCCAGGTGGATGCCCATGCTCTGGGCCGAGATCTCCGAATCGCGGATCGCGACGAAGGCCCGGCCGGTCGGGCTGCGCAGCAGGTTCAGCACGGCGATCACACAGACCACCAGGATGGCCAAAGTGACGTAGTAGAAGCGCTGCTCACTGTCGATCGGAATTCCAAAGATTTCCAGGCTCTCGAGGGTGAGGCCGCTACTGCCGCCGGTGATGCTGTCGGCACGGGTGACGCCCTCTTCCACGATGAAGCCGAAGGCCAGCGTGGAAATCGCCAGATACATGCCCTTGACGCGCAGCGCGGGCAGGCCCACGACGACGCCGGTCAGGCCCGCCACAATGGCAGCACTGCCCAGCGACAACATGAACGGCCAGCCATGCTGCTGGAGATAGGCCTCGGTATAGGCGCCCATGGCGAGGAACGCCGCGTGTCCCATCGATACCTGGCCGGTGTATCCGACCAGCAGCATCAGTCCGAGCCCCACGATGGAATAGATCCAGATGAAAACCAGCTGCGAGACAAAGTAGTCGGAAAATATCCACGGCGTCAGCAACAACACGACGCCCAGCATGGCGTACCAGAACTTCTGGCCACCGTGACTGAAGAGCCGGATGTCCTCCTGATAGCTGGTCTTGAACAGAAAACGCATCAGACTTTCTTCCCGGTGGGTTCGCCGAACAAGCCACTGGGCTTGATCGCCAGCATCGCGAGCACGACCACGTAGGCCGCGATATCCCGGAAGCCCTCCGGAAGGTAGAAGCCGGCCAGGGATTCGACAACACCGACAATCAGCCCACCCACCAAGGCCCCTGGAATGCTGCCGAAGCCGCCAATCACCGCGGCCGGAAACGCCTTGAGGCCGATATAGCCCATGTTGACGTGGACGAAAGTGATCGGTGCCAGCAGCAAGCCCGCGCATGCCGAGACTGATGCAGAAATGCCCCACACCAGCATGTTGATCCGACGCACCGGGATCCCCATGTAGAACGCGCCGAGCTGGTTCTGCGAGGTGGCCTGCATCGCGACGCCAAGTTTGGTATAGCGAAAGAAGAGGTACAGGACGGCAATCAGCACGGCAGTCGCCACGATCACGGCCAGGTGCTCCATCGACAGGATCAGCATGTCCTTGCCCTGACCCATGCGCAGCACCTCATCCTTGTAGGGAACTGGCAACGAATGGGTGTCCGTGCCCCAACCGGGAATCATCGTGACCAGTCCGCGGGCCAGATAGCCGATGCCGATGGTGAGCATCACCACCGTGAAGGCCGGTTGCCCGAGCAGCGGTCGCAGCAGGACACGCTCCATGAGCATGCCAAACAGCATCATCACCGCCAGGGTGGCCAGAAAGGCGGCCCAGAACGGCATTCCCAGCACGACCATGAACGATAAACCGAGAAAGCCGCCCAGCATCATCAGGTCGCCCTGAGCGAAGTTGATGGTTTCAGTGGTTTTGTAGATCAGTACGAAGCCAAGCGCGATCAGGCCGTAAATACATCCTTGTGCGACGCCGCTAATCACTAGTTGCAGAAACTGCACCGCGCCTTGCCTCCCCCAATTCGTTCCACGTCGAGTTGTGCGATCCGACGCAGTCTATCGGCGCCGCACATCGCGGTCAAACAAAGGAATACGCTAGCCGTGTGGCGTGCCGAGCCCCATCGAGCGCGTGATCACCTCTTTCATGATCTCGTTGGTGCCGCCGTAAATCCGCTGGGCACGGGCGTCGGCGAAGGCGCGGGCGATCGGATATTCCCACATGTAGCCGTAACCGCCATGCAATTGCAGGCACTCATCGAGCACCTTGCCCTGGACATCGGTGCACCAGTACTTGGCCATCGACGCAGTCGCGGTATCAAGCCGCTCGTCGAGAACGAGTTCGATGCAGCGATCGACAAATACCCGCGCCACCTGTACCTCGGTCTGCAACTCGGCGAGCTTGAAGCGGGTGTTCTGGAAACTGGCGACAGTGGTGCCGAAGACCTTCCGGTCCTTGACGTATTCGACCGTCCAGTCGATTGCCGCTTGAGCCGAGGCAATCGCCGTAATCGCGATCTGCAGCCTCTCCCACGGCAACTCCTGCATCAGGTATACAAAGCCCTCGTTTTCGCGCCCAAGCAATTGCGTGACCGGGATACGCAAGTCGTTGAAAAACAGCTCCGAGGTGTCCTGTGCCTTCATGCCGATCTTCTTCAGCCGTTGGCCCTTCTCGAATCCCGCCATCCCCTGCTCTACCAGCAACAGGCTCGTGCCCTTGGCGCCGGCGGCCGGGTTGGTCTTGGCCACCGTGATCACCAGATCGGCCAGGTAGCCATTGGTGATGAAAGTCTTTGATCCATTGACGATGAACTGCTCGCCGGAACGAATCGCGGTGGTCCTGATCCCCTGCAGATCCGAGCCCGCGGCCGGCTCGCTCATCGCTATCGCGCCAATCAGCTCGCCGCTGGCCATCCGCGGCAGGTAGTGCTGCTTCTGCTCCTCGCTGCCGTAGCGCTGGATGTAGGGAGCGACGATATCGGAGTGCAGCGAGAAGCCCAGTCCGGTCAGGTTCTGCCGCGCCACCTCCTCCATGACCACTACCGAGTAACGGCGATCGGCCCCGGCACCGCCGTATTCCTCGGGCATCGTCGGGCAGAGAAAGCCGTTGGCCCCGGCCTTGCGCCAGATTTCAGGGTCGACGTAACCGCGCTCTTCCCAATCGGCATGGTGGGGCGCGGCCTCCTTCTCCAGGAAGCGCCGGAACGAGTCGCGGAATGCCTCGTGCTCTCGCTCAAAGATGGTTCGCTCGATCATTGTCATATCCTCGGTATCAGTATTGAACCCGCCAGCTGGCAATTGCACCAATGTAGCAAAATCCGAATAGACTTCCTGCACTGGAGAACGAAAATGACTGAAGCATTCATCTTTGACGCGATTCGCACCCCACGAGGGCGCGGCAAGAGTAGCGGGGCACTCAACGAAGTCAAGCCGGTAACTCTCGTCACCACGCTGCTTCACGAACTGGAGCGCCGGCACACCCTTGACACCTCGCAGGTTGAAGACCTGATCCTGGGGTGCGTGACGCCGGTCGGCGACCAGGGAGCGGTAATCCCCAAGACGGCGGCACTCGCTGCCGGGTGGGACCTGAAGGTCTCTGGGGTGCAGATCAATCGCTTCTGCGCCTCCGGTCTGGAGGCCGTAAACATGGCCGCCCAGAAAGTGCGCTCGGGCTGGGAAGACCTGGTCGTCGCGGGCGGCGTCGAATCAATGTCCCGCGTGCCGATGGGCAGCGACGGTGGCGCCTGGGCGCTGGACCCGGAAACCAACCTGCAAACGGGTTTTGTGCCCCAGGGCATAGGGGCTGACCTGATCGCGACCCTTGACGGCTACTCGCGCGAGATGCTCGACGAGTTCGGCGTTGCCTCTCACCACAAGGCGGCACGCGCCCGCGACGAAGGCCGCTTTGCGCGTTCGCTGATCCCGATGAGCGACGAATTCGGAATCGGCATCCTGGACCGTGACGAGACCATAAGAGCCGACGCCAACATCGCCGGATTGGCCCAGATCAAGCCGGCCTTCGAGAAACTGGGCGCGCTCGGGTTCGACGCCGTGGCGCTGCAAAAGT
The DNA here is from genome assembly GCA_019428955.1 of Burkholderiaceae bacterium. Taxonomy (GTDB): domain Bacteria; phylum Pseudomonadota; class Gammaproteobacteria; order Burkholderiales; family Burkholderiaceae_E; genus JAGXFR01. The sequence goes on along the minus strand of JAHYJF010000021.1, from coordinate 11,542 downwards.
ACCCCCAGGTCGAAACGATCAGCCATCTCCATCATGCCGGCAATTCCTCTGGAATCGTCGATGGTGCGGCGCTGGTGATGATCGGCAGCGAGGACGCTGCCAAGCGGCTCGGCCTCAAGCCACGCGCGCGGGTCGTTTCGGTCGCGCTCACCGGCACTGACCCGACCATAATGCTGACCGGTCCGATGCCCGCTACCCGCAAGGCGCTCGCACGCGCCGGCCTGGGAGTGGACGACATCGACCTCTTTGAGGTCAACGAGGCCTTCGCCGCGGTCGTGATGCGGTTTATCCGCGAAATGAAGGTCCCGGCAGAGAAGGTGAACGTCAACGGCGGAGCAATCGCAATGGGGCACCCGCTGGGGGCGACTGGGGCAATCCTGCTGGGGACTTTGCTCGATGAACTCGAGCGCCGCGACCTGCGCCGTGGGGTAGTAACCCTTTGTGTCGGCGGCGGAATGGGAATCGCCACCGTTATCGAGCGGGTCTGAAGCCCCTGTCGCGCCGGTTATCGCTGGCGGGGAATGATGTTCTGGCTCTTGCCGAGCACGTTCGGGCGCTGGAACACCGGCGGGCGACGATCGTTGAGCAAGGTAATAGAAGCCTCGCCCTGGACCAGCGATCCGCTGTTGCGCGCCGGTACCAATGTTTCTGTCGAAAGCGGCCGGGCCAGCAGGAAGCCTTGCCCGTAGTCGATCCCCAATCCCATGAGGGCTTCGAGAACCTCGAGCGTCTCCACCCATTCCGCGACTACCGACATCCCGATATGGTGGCTCAGGTCAAGGATTGCGCGCGTGATCGCGTAGTTCGCGGGCTGGGTGTCGAGCACGCGAATGAAGGAACCGTCGATCTTGACGATGTCAGCCGGCAACTCCTTGAGGTAGTTGAACGAGGTGTATCCCGCCCCGAAATCGTCCAGCGCCACCATCGATCCAAAGGAACGCACGCGATCGACGAACCGCCGCGTGTTCTTCAAGTCGTACAGCGCGACGCTCTCAGTGATCTCGAAACAGATCCGCGCAGCCGAACGCGGATAGCGTCGGATCATTGCCATGGCATCGTGCAGGAACCGCTCGTCATTGAGCGAGGCGCCGCTGAGGTTGATGGCCGCAAAATTAACCCGATCGCGGTGTTCGGGGTGCTGTTCAAGCCATTCCAGCACCGTGTTCAGGACCCAGCGATCGATGTCGGCCATCAGGCCGTTGCGCTCGGCGGCCGCCACGAAGCGACCCGGCAGAATCACCGAACCGTCCGCATCACGCATGCGCAAGAGCACTTCGTAGTTGAGGTTCGAATACGGCGCAGTCAGCGAAACGATCGGTTGCATCACCGTGAATAGCCGCTCGACCGGCAGTTTCTGACGAATCAGCGAAATCAGCCGGATTTCGTCGAGTTGCTCGACCATGGACGCATCGTCGGCGGCGTAGACGATCACCTGTGAGCCGCCATGACTCTTCGCTTCAGCGCACGCGCGGTCACAGGCAGCGAGGACATCTCGTTCCGACATGCCAAACTGGAACTCTGTCAGGCCAATACTGCAGGTAACCGCAAACGCCTTGTCGCCAACGTGGTAGGGGTGCTCGATGATCTCCCCCAGTACCTGCTCGCATTGCACCTTCGCGGCCACCGGGCTGCAATCGTTCAGCACGATGACGAACTCATCGCCGCCCATGCGCCCCAAAATGTGCGGGGCACCGAAACGATTGCGCAGGCGCTGCGCGATCTGGATCAGCACCTGGTCACCCGCAAAGTGCCCGAAAAGGTCATTCACCAGCTTGAAACGGTCGAGATCGACGAAAGCAAGCGAGGACTGAGCCCCGTCTTCGACTCTGTCGATCGTCTTGTTGATCTCGCCACTAAGCCCGCGCAGGTTGAGCAGATCAGTCAGCGGATCATGATCGGCGAGATGCTTGAATCGGTGTTCCGCGAGCTTCCGTGCCGTCACGTCCTGGAACGAGCCTTCAATCCCGACTGCCTTATGCGATGCGCGCACCAAGTACCAATTACCTTCACCTTCGCTCGCCGGGCGAAAGATTTCGAGATCGGATACGCGCGTACCCCGCAGCGATATCTCGAGGTCATCGAGCGACTCTCGGCCAAAGAGCGTCGACCAGGTCAGCCGCGTGCCGGAACTGGAAAACTGCGGCAGGCCGAGCATCTCGGCGAAAGCCGGGTTGTAACCGGTAAATGCGCCGAATTCGTCGAGCGCAAACAGTCCGATCGGCAGCGAGTTATAGTTGTCGCGATACTGGCGAAGTGCCCCGACCGCTTGGGTCTGTGCTGCAAGCCTCCTGGATTTCTCTCTCCGCAACCGCTCCGCAAGCGCAATAGCCGTCAACAGGGCCGAGGCGACCGCACCTACTTGGGCGTTGAGGATGCCTGATGGTTCTGACGACAAGCCGGCGACGAAAGCTACTTCTGCTAGCAGTCCAGCGAATGTGAAACCCCACGAAAGCGTGTACCAAATCGCCACGCTGGACCTGTTACTGCGAAGGACGTACGCGAGCGACCAAAACAAGACCAATATCCCAACTACACTGACTCCCCAGAGCATCGGCAGGAATGTTTCCGTATGAAGAAAGAATGCCATCACCGTCAAAGAGACGCATAGCATTCGGAGCACGGAGAATAGCTGCAAAAAACGGGGTTTTAGTTGCTGTTCAAATAGCGCTCTGAACAACTCTACTGTCAGTAACGCATGTAAAGCCAATGTCGTTAACAGAATGACTTCTATTGCGCCAAAGTTATTCTCCACGCCTAACCATGCAGCGTCCCAACCATTATTTACCGAAGCGACCCTGAGGCTTGTGATCAGCCAACCAGAAAACAACCAAAACACTCGATCGCGGTTGAGTGTCGCAATGATTGCACTAAAAAGCGCCAATATAATAAGCGAACCGCCTAGAGCGCCGCCGCCGCGCTCAAAAAATGGTTCAGAAACCCTAAAATCAGCGATGCGCCAAAAAAAAGCTTTCGGTCTTGATATTGACGTAGGAACCACCTTCGCCAGTATCTCCAATTTACCAGCATACGGCATTGGAATATCGAGCGCAGTGCCGCCCTTAGCCACCCGATAATTGATTGGTATCAGATTCTCTTCTGACGCAATTGCCGCACCGGCTTCTGACTTTGTGACTAACCAAAACTGACCAGATAACAATCTGAGGAGTCGCAGTTCAGCCACAATGCTTTGCTTCGGCAGATCGCCAACTTCCATCCGCATCCAAAATGGGCCTCTTGGATGTAACGAGCTACTCTCAGTGCTACCTAGCGCCGTTGACCGCAGTTGATTCAATGCTGCTTCTACGGTGATGCCGGCCGGATCCTCCAGGTAGTCAGTCCTCTGAACCACCTTGAGCGGTTGCGCCCGTTCAGCCGTAAGTTGAGTCACGCCAACGGCCACGCCACCCGCTAGTAGCACGAGAACAAACCACATAGTCGCCCGCTCTGCGCCCGACGAGAGGCCCGCGCGGGCGGTCGCCGTCTTGATCCTGATCGACTGAAGAAATGATGTGCTCAAGGCCGCTCCAATGTCGCTGATCGAACATTAGCAACAAGGCCTGTTTTCGCGGTGAGGAATCCGATCAACGGTTACCCGGTCATGCCAAGCGGTAGGGCCGATGTCAGACGACAAGGAAGTCCGCAAGCTCAATCGGCGCAGGAGGAATCCGGACCCGACGTGGTTGCGACCACATACTGCTTACGGACTGGAATATCTCGATATCGGGATGGAATTCCTGAACCATAAATGTATAAAGTGGATGTTGCGCATCACGCCAGCGTTGTTCGGCCGTTGCAAGCTCAAAAGCCATTACACGAACAGGAATTCCACCAGACGAAGTTATTGAAACGTAAGCTTCCTGGCTAAAGACGTCCTCAAAGTCGAGTCGCTCGTACTGCCGATCTATAGGAGGCTTACCAGCCACCATCATAAAATCAATTTGTAGCGCCAGGCAGTACCTGTGAAGCGCCTTAAATAAAGAAAGCTTAACCAATCCCGAAAGAGGGCCGTTTGCTACTGCAAGTCTGGCAACGTGGGCGATCGTTTTGCCAATATACCGCTCCGGCAGATCTAGTTCACGCTCAAATTCGACCAACTTGCCAGAATTTGTGTGAATCCTCATCGTACCTAATGGAGTTGCGTCGACCTTTGATGTCGCCAATAAAACAATTGTATTTTCTTGTTTATCAGCGTCCTCTGGAGCAGCGAGCAATTCTGCCAGAGTAGGAAGATGCCGTTGATAGACAGCGTGCCGGATACGAACCGCTGAGTCCAACTGCTTGTCATTCCTAACTAGTTGGATACGGAAGGGCAGAAGAGTTCCCTTATTAGCTCCTGCGGCAACTATTGTGTCTCCGCGCGCCCGAGACGTTGAACCGTTACTCCGGGCACGCTCAGTTGGGCCAGCCGGAACTCCAAGAGGCCACCATTGTTTGCCGCCAGCACTCTTCATGATCGATAATTGTCCCGTTAGCTAGGCAGCACCGCGTTGCCCAGTAAAGCCTAAGCAGAAACCAAATGCGCAAATGAGGCTTGCTTCACGCACCCCACTACAGCTATGAATTCAGCGTGATAGCTGGGCCGGCGGCAACTGCATTCCTAACTAAGAGTGTAAAGGTTTTGTCGCAACCTGCTGTTTATCCTGACATATCCACTTCAGTCGAGAGCATCTAATGGATTGATTTGTTGCGAAATTGCCACGACCCGATGCAACAACTGGTCAATATCTAATGAAAGATGGACTTGAACCGAGATATCTGGACGGCTTACTGGGCGCTGACTGATCTGTGTGATACTCCGTGGCTACTATGATGGCTCTACGGGTCGCGGCCTCGCGACGAAGAAATCATCGTGAGCGAAACCAAGTCCAGTATCGGAGTACTTCTAACGCCACCGAGAAGCTTCTCAGACCCAGCGACTGAGACGGCCTTTCTGAGCGAATACAGAAAGATGGGGCTTCAGTTCGCATTTACTGCGTTCGTGTTAGGAGCTGCTTCAGTACTCATTTTCTTGCTGGTGGTCGCCTTAAGTGGTGACCCGATCGGCTTAGATACAGAAAAGCAAACACTTCGCTTTTCTTTCGCTATGGTTCTGCTAGCAACGGCTTGGTTGTTCCGTTACCGAGAGGATTGGGTTCTTCGTTTCTACGTGCCGGCTGTGCTGTCCGTGATGACGATGAGCGGAGCAATAGTCATCCTGTTGGCTGTTCTCACCAACAATCAGGAATTGGGACAGAACGTTGGTCTTGGACGAGTGTCCCTTGCGATGGTGTTAGTTCTTTGGGTAAGTTATGGATTCCAGCGACTACCCGTGCAATTTGTAGCGCCAGCCCTGATTCTCCCGAGCATATTCGTGGTCGTTCATAGTTGGGTCACCAGCGATCGCGTGGCCGCGCTGTCCATCACCCTCTACGCGATCGTCGCTCACGCCGTTGGCATCATCCTTTGCATGCAGACCGAACGCCGCGAACGCGCAGTCTTCGCGCACGCACTGGAGCTTGAGCAGGCTAACGCCAAGATTGCGACTCAAGCCAAACACAACCAGGAACTGAGCGAGGCCAAATCACTGGTGCTTGCCTCGGTCAGTCATGACCTGCGACAGCCGCTAAGCAGCCTTTCCCTCTACGTCAACATGCTGAGGGCCGAAGCGAATTATCCTGAAACAGCTGAAATCGTGCGATGTGCCGACCACATGCAGACTTGTGTCGGAGCGATGGAGGGGAATCTCAGCCGAATTCTGGAGATTTCCAGGGCCCAGACCCTAGGCGCTGGGTTCCCGGTATCAGAGGTTGACCTCGCCAACGTGTTTGCGGGGCTGCGCACTATCTTTGCCCCCGCCGCGACCGCTGCCAGCATTGAACTGAGGTTCCAGGATCTAGCGCCCGGCGTATTGATGGTGACATCAAATCCGGAACGGCTCCACGAAGTGCTGTCTAACCTTCTAAGCAATGCAATCAAGTTCGCGAACCACGATCGCCGACGGGGGTGCTGGGCACATGTGGGCGCGATTCAAACCGCCAATGGCCTGCGCATTGACGTCCGGGACAACGGAATCGGAATTCCCAGCGAACATCAGGACCGCGTGTTTAACGAGTACTACCAGGTCGGCAATCCAGCACGCAAGAGCACCCATGGGTATGGCCTGGGTCTATCGATGGTGAGGTCGACAATCGCACGCCTGCCTGGCCACTCTCTAGCCATGTATTCAATGCCCGGCAAAGGGACCCATTTCAGCGTCTATTTGCCTCGAGCGACCGCCGGCACCCAGACTGTACTGACAAGACCCGCGAGCGAACCATCCGCCGGTGAAGACGGAGAAATTCTGGTGGGCAGCATGGTATTGATCGTCGAGGACGACGATTCACTGCGCAACGCGTTGTCGGATCAGCTGATCTCCTGGGGTGCGGTGGTCGAAGTCGCCGAGAACTGCGACGAAGCGCTGGAGATTGCGCGAAGTTGCGAGCGCCTGCTCGACGTCGTCATTTCCGACTTCCAGCTACCTGGCGAGAAGAATGGGATTGATGTGATAGGACTGGTGCGCGAAACCCAGCCCCACCTGGTGGCGGCGCTGATCACAAGCGGCGAATATTCGTTCGACCGCAACCTGATCAAGGGCATGGAGGCAGTGCGCTTCCTGCCGAAGCCGATCGCGCCAGAGACGCTGCGCGCAGAGCTGACAATGGCCATCAAGTCATCGCTCGCTTCCGCCGCACATCTGAATTGACGTGGTTTGATTGATCTTTCGGAAACGCCACGCGGCCAGAGACGCTTCGCTTATGATCTAGCAGACTACTTTTTCGCTCTCCAGGAGACCCCATGTCCGGCATCTCGTACCAAAAGGACCATGACTCGATCGTTACGCTGCTGATTGACGCACCTGACGAGCCAGTCAATACCCTGAACGCCGCATTCCAGAAGGATCTCAGCGAAGCCCTCGATCGGCTCGAGGCGGAACGCGACGACCTTGCCGGGGTAATCATCACGTCAGCGAAAGCAACGTTCTTTGCCGGCGGTGATCTGCGCGCGCTGATCACTGTCACGCCAGCTACCGCGGCGCCGTTCTTCGCCGAGATCGAGGCTATCAAGGCCAACTTGCGACGCCTGGAGAAGCTCGGGCGACCGGTCGTTGCCGCAATCAATGGCAGCGCGCTGGGCGGGGGATTGGAACTGGCTTTGGCCTGCCACCGGCGAATCTGCCTCGATTCGCCAAGAGTACAGATCGGCTTCCCGGAGGTGACCCTTGGGTTGCTGCCCGGTTGCGGCGGTATTGTGCGTTCGGTACGAATGCTCGGACTGCAAACCGCCCTGCCTTATCTCATGGAAGGCAAGCGACTAAATCCGTCCGAGGCGCTTGCCGCAGGATTCATCGATTCCCTTGCCAGCCACGTGCCCGACATGATGGCGCAGGCGCGGGCATGGATTGCTGTTACCCCCGATGCGGTGCAAGCTTGGGACGTTCCCAAGGCCCGCATACCGGGCGGCTCCCCTTCGAGTCCCGCGGTCGCCGCAATGTTGCCGGTGGCGGCGGCAATGCTGGCGCAAAGGATTCACGGCAACTACCCTGCGCCGGCTGCAATCCTGGCCGCCGCCGTCGAAGGCGCTCAGGTTGATTTCGACACTGCACTGAGGGTCGAGTCGCGTTACATGACGAGGGTCGCCAGCGGCCAGGTAGCCAAGAACATGATTGGCGCGTTCTTCTTCCAATTGAACGAGATCAAGGCTGGCGCTGGACGACCGCCGCTGATCGGGCGGAGCAAAGTCACCAAGGTCGGGATCGCGGGCGCCGGGATGATGGGTGCCGGCATCGCCTGGGCATGCGCCTCGCGCGGCGTCAACTGCCTGCTCGCTGATACTTCAATGGAAAGAGCCGAGCACGGCAAGCAATATTCGGAAAATCTGCTCAGCAAGCGCCTGGCCAAGAGTAAGACCAACCCCGATAAGGTATCGGCAACTCTGGCGCGCATCACACCGACGGCTGACTTTGCCGGTTTTGTTGACTGCCAACTGGCAATCGAGGCGGTGTTCGAGAACCGGGAGCTAAAGGCGCAGGTCATCGCCGCCGTTGAATCGGCAATGCCAGTCAACGCTGTACTCGCCTCGAACACCTCAACCCTGCCGATCACTGGTCTGGCGAAGTCAAGCAAGCGCCCAGGACAATTCATCGGGTTGCACTTCTTCTCACCGGTCGATCGGATGCAATTGGTGGAAATCATCAAGGGCCAGCAGACTTCTGAGCAGACGCTGGCCCAGGCCTATGACTTCGTGCTTCAGATCGGCAAGATTCCCATCGTCGTCAATGACGCCCGCGGTTTCTATACCAGCCGAGTGTTTGGCACCTACGTCAACGAAGGGATGGCGCTGCTCGGCGAGGGTGTCCCGGCGGCGCTGATCGAGAACATTGGTGAGCAGGCAGGAATGCCCACCGGCCCATTGGCGGTGCTCGACGAGGTATCGCTGAAACTTGCCGATGACGTGCTCCACCAGGAACTCGCAGACCTGGCCCGAGAGGGCGCACCGGCTGCCGGCATCGACTCAACTGACGGCGGCGGGGTCGTGCCGCCGGCTGGCGGTACAAGTCGCCGGGTTCCACCGGCCGCAATCGCGGTGCTTGAAAGGATGGTTCACGAGTTTCAGCGCTCGGGCCGCGCCCACGGAGCCGGCTTCTACGAATATCCGGCCGACGCCAGGAAATCGCTCTGGAAAGGACTGGAATTTTTTGTCAATGAGGAGCAGTGCGTGACGACGGCAGACGTCCACGACCGGCTGCTCTATGCCCAGGCGGTCGAGACCTTGCGTTGCCTGCAGGAAGGCGTGGTCGAGTCCCACCGCGATGCCAACATCGGGTCGATCTTCGGCTGGGGATTTCCGGCCTGGACCGGGGGGACGGTACAGTTCGTGAATCACGTCGGCGTCCGACGTTTCGTGGCCCGGGCCAATGAACTGGCGAAGCTCTACGGTGAGCGTTTCGCACCGCCCGACTGGGTGCTGAAGCGCGCGGAGCAAGACCTTGAACTGTGAGCCGCGCGTAATGTCCCCCGGCGTAAGGGTGGAGCACGACGGCGCGGTCGCGATCGTGACCTTGTCCCGACCGGACGTACGAAATGCCGTTGATCGGCAGACCGCTGAAGCATTGGCAAAGGCCTTTGCAGAGTTCGACCGCGATGATCGAAGCAAAGTGGCGGTACTCCACGGAGCCAATGGTCATTTTTGCGCCGGAGCCGACCTCCAGGCCTTCGGCGATGAAGTCCGGCGCAATCGGCTCGAGGCAACGGGCAGCGCGCCAATGGGTCCGTCGCGCATGCTGCTGTCCAAGCCGGTGATCGCTGCGGTGTGCGGGTTCGCGGTGGCAGGAGGCTTGGAACTTGCGCTCTGGTGCGATCTGCGCATCGTGGAGCGTTCGGCGGTAATGGGAGTATTCTGCCGCCGCTTCGGAGTGCCACTGATCGACGGCGGCACGGTACGGCTGCCGCGCCTGATTGGACTGTCGCGCGCGCTGGACCTGATTCTCACCGGGCGCGCCGTCGATGCCGCGGAGTCGCTGTCCTTCGGTTTGGCTAACCGCGTGGTGGAAGACGGTCAGGGACGCGCTGCGGCGATCGCACTGGCCCACGAGCTGGCAAAGATGCCACAGCACTGCCTGCGCAGCGATCGGCGCTCGGCGTACGAGCAGTTCGGGATGGACCTCGAGGAAGCGCTTGCCAACGAATTCGTCTTGGGACAAGCTACCCTGAGCACGGGAGAAGCGGCGCTTGGCGCGCAGCGCTTTCGTTCAGGGGTCGGTCGCCACGGCGCCGCCCCGGAACGCACCAAGGACTCCATTCCCCCGCCGCAATAGGATCATACTGGACCCAACTCCTGAAACCACTATCCGGCGTCACAATGCCCCGTCCACACAAACAGCTCCACGCTTGGCGAGAGCCGCCATCCGCCCGACCGGCAGCAACGATTATGCTGCTACGCGATGCAGATACCGGTCCGGAAGTGCTCATGACCAGGCGATCGCTGACGGCCAGCTTCGCCCCCGGCGTATTTGTATTCCCCGGTGGCACGCTCGACCCCGCAGACAGCTCGCCCGAGACCTTACGGGTGGTAGCGGCGCGCCCCGGACAGGACCTCGACACGCAGGCATTTTCGGTCGCCGCGCTGCGCGAGGCATTCGAGGAGCTGGGGATATTGCTGGCCTACGATTCCAGCGGTCGCATGGTTACCCAACAGGATCTCGACCGACTCGAACGCGATCCCAATGCCGGCATCACCAGCCAGCTGGCCGCGGCCGGCTATCGCCTGGCAATCGACCAGGTATGGCACCTGCGGCGCTGGATCACCGACCGCGACTTGCCGCGACGCTTTGACACCCACTTCTTCGTCGCCAGGATGCCGGAGGGACAGGAGCCGCTGGCCGACGAGACCGAACAGTTCGAGCCAGTGTGGATTTCGCCGCGCGAAGCGCTCGAGCGTCATTCCCGGCGCGATTTCGCGATGATCTTTCCGACGGTACGCACCTTGCACGGGTTGGCCGAATATCGCACCGTCAATGCCATCCTGGCAACATTGGCAGACGGACCGACAGAGCCAGCATCGTGCCCCCGTGCGGGAACGCTCAAGGGCGCCGAGGCACGGTTTGCGGAGAGCGACCCGCCTTTCGGCGAGCTTGAACTGGTAGCCCCGGATGGCGGCGGAAGTCATGCGCTGGACTGGCAATACGAAAGACCGGTTCCCCTGCTGCGGCACGTCTGGCGCCTGACGGCGCCAAACCCGGGAATGATGACTGGCCCCGGCACCAACAGCTACATCGTCGGTGATCATGACGCCGGCTTCGCCGTAATCGATCCCGGTCCGGATGACCCCGAACACGTGGCCCGGATTGCCGCTTTGGTGGGCGATCGGCTGCGCTACATCGTGTGCACCCACGACCACCCTGATCATTGGCCGGCTGCCCCGCGGCTGCAGGCAAGCAGCGGTGGCGTCATCCACGGCCTGCCCGGCGCAGGGCAGCACTTCGACCGTAATTTCTTTCCTGAGAACAAACTCCACGACGGCGATTGCCTGCGCATTGGCGACTCGACATTACGCGCCCTGCACACCCCGGGGCACGCCTCGGGACACATCTGCCTGATGCTGGAAGAGGATCACCTGCTCTTCTCCGGCGACCACATCATCAATGGTTCGACTGTTGTCATCGACCCGCCTGACGGAAACATGAATGACTACCTTGCCTCACTCCAGCGGCTACTCGAGTTGCCGACAAAATTCATTCTTCCCGCTCATGGTTGGGTCATAGGCGAACCGGCGCAGGCGATCCGCGCCCTGATCGCGCACCGACTCGGACGCGAAGCGAAAGTGATCCGTGCGCTGGCCGAGACCGGGCCATGCGAAATCACACAACTTGTAACGCGCGCCTACAGCGACGTACCAGTCGCGCTGCACCAGCTTGCCCAACGCTCACTGCTGGCGCACCTCGAGAAACTGTCCGAGAATGGTCGGGTAGCACTACGCGACAATCGCTGGCGGCTGCTGGAGAAATAGAAACAGCCGGCTCTCGCCG
>JAHYJF010000365.1 GCA_019428955.1 Burkholderiaceae bacterium | reverse complement strand
ATCGTCAGCGAGCCCCGGCGCTTCAGCGCTTCATTGTAGGCTGGCCAGTTCCTGGTCTTGTAGGTCGTGGGTGTGGGTCTGCTCATGCATCCCAGATACCACGCTGGATTCAAAAGATGAATCCCTCACAGGATTTGTGCAACAGAGCCTCCCGACCCGCTACCAGCCTGTTGAAGGCCGCCAAAGCGTTTGGTCAGCCTTCACACCGATTCCGAATCCGTCGCCAAGGCGAAGGCCCCGCTTGCATGGCAACACCTTGTGGAAGCATGGGAAGCCCGGCTGGCGGGGGACACGGCGGACGCCGAACGGCGCTTTGAGGCTGCCAAGGAACTGGCGGCGGTGCGCGGGCATCGCTACCTTCCGGCGGCCCGTGTCGCTGACCTTCCCCGCGAAGACCTTCTGGCCCGCGTCACGGCGGCGACGGGGCGTGACGGTGAACCGGACATGCGCGAGGCGGCGGCGGTGCTTGGCGGCGTCCCTGAGCCTCAGATCACCGTTTCTCGGGCGCTTGACCTTTACTGGGGCTTGGCCGCTGACAAGGCCATCGGCAAGAGCGACGATCAACTGCGGCGCTGGAAAAACCCGCGCATGAAGGCGGTGCGGAACTTCATTGAGGTCGTGGGCGACAGGCCGCTGGCCGAAATCACGGGCGACGATATGCTGGACTTCCGGGGCTGGTGGCTGGAAAAGCTGGAGTCCGACGGGCTGACCGCGAACAGCGCGAACAAGGATTTGATTCACCTTGGCGACGTGCTGAAAACGGTGAACAAGATGAAGCGCCTCGGGCTGGTGCTGCCCCTCTCCGATCTGTCCTTCAAGCAGGGTGAAGCGCGCCAGCGCCCGCCGTTTTCCGAAGGTTGGATCAGGGACCACCTCTTGAAGCCCGGCGCGCTCGACGGGCTGAACAAGGACGCCCGCTGCATCCTCTTGGGCATGGTCAACACCGGCGCGCGGCCCAGCGAACTGGCGGCCCTGACTGGCGCTCAAATCCACTTGGAAGCGGACGTGCCCCATATCTCGATTGAAGCGGTCGGGCGGCAGTTGAAGACCCGCAACGCCCGCCGCGTCATTCCACTGGTGGGCGTGTCGCTGGACGCCCTCAAAGCCTGCCCCAAAGGCTTCCCCAAGTATCGCAACACCTCCGCCAGCCTGTCCGCGACGGTGAACAAATATCTTCGCGCCAATGGGCTTATGGAGACTCCGGGACATTCGCTTTACGGGTTGCGGCATAGCTTTGAAGACCGCCTTTTGGCTGCGGGCATCGATGAACGGATCAGGCGCGACCTGTTCGGCCACGCCCTCAATCGTGAGCGTTACGGCAAGGGGGCTTCACTAGCTCAAGTTCGGGACCTGATTCAGCGGGTGGCGCTTTGAGCGGCAACCGCGCGACGGCGCGCCGGTCATAGTAGGTCGACGGGGCGAACTGCAGCGTCCGGCAGATCGGCTCGACCCCATACATCTTGCGATGCTCTTCAATGAAAGCAGTCATCTGCGGAACGGGCGGTCGAGCTCCGCCTGGGCAAAATACGCTGACGCTTTCTTCAGGATCTCATTGGCTTGCCTGAGTTCGCGCACCTCGCGTTCAAGCTCTTTGATCCGTAGCTTCTCAGCTGTCGTCTGGCCCGACCGTTCGCCGCCATCGCGCTGGACCTGTCGCATCCAAACGCGAAGGCTGTCCGGCGAACAGCCCAATTTGCCTGCGATCGCCGTCAGCGCCGCAGCCTCAGACTGATACTCATCGCGGTGTTCCACAAGCAGCCGCACCGCACGTTTGCGGAACTCAGGCGAATACGGCTTCGAGGTCTTCTTCTTTTGTGCATGTTCCATAACGGGTAATTCTCCGAGAGTTTTGCCCTCCGGTAAACCCGGGGTGGTTCAGCCTTCCTTTCCGTGGCCGTCGGTGTCCGGCTCCGGGGTCTTGACAGGAGTCGGGCGACCCGCCTTATCCAACGCGACAAGGGTAAAATTCGCCTCTGTCACCTTTTCGCTGCGCACTGTTTCGCGCGGACGCCGCCAAGCATCGACATGGATTGTCATCGAGGTCCGCCCCAGCCGGACCAGACTGGCATAGAGGGAAACTTCGTCCCCGACCTTGACCGGGCGGTGAAAGATCATGGCATCAACGGCGATCGTGGCACTGCGCCCGCCAGAAGTCATGGTCGCCACGCTGCCGGCGGCAAGGTCCATCTGGCTCATCAGCCAGCCACCGAAGATGTCGCCGGAGGAATTGGTATCGGCTGGCATAGCAATGGTGCGGATGGTGGGGCTGCCTGTTGGAGGCTGGTCTTCGCGGCTCATGTGTGTCCATCCATCATTGACAAGGCGGTACTTCGGTTCCGTGACATTACCCAAGGTACAGTCAAGTTGAACCTGACCAATTGTTTGGTCACGACCCCTTGTGCGCTGCCTATACCGGCAGACAACGGAATGCAGAAGGAAAAGCCTGATGGCGGGATTTGTGACTGTGACGGCAAGCGGCGATCTGGCCCATGTGGCGATCGACAATCCACCCGTCAATGCCCTGTCGCAAGCAGTGCGGCAGGGTCTGATGCAGGCGGTGGCCGATCTGAAGGATCAGGCTGGGGTCAGGGCTGTTATCCTGTGCTGCGCCGGTCGCAGTTTTGTGGCCGGTGCCGACATCCGGGAACTGGGGCAGATGCCTGTCGAACCCTTTCTTCCCGACGTTCTGGCAGCCATCGAAGCATCCCCCGTCCCATGGGTTGCAGCACTTCATGGCACGGTTCTGGGCGGCGGGCTGGAACTCGCGATGGCCTGCCATGGTCGCGTGGCGGTGAGGTCCGCAAAACTGGGCTTGCCCGAAGTAACGCTGGGTATCCTGCCGGGTCGTGTCTCGAATGTGGTGGAAATTCTCTGGCGGCGATCTCCGAGCATTGGGATTTGGACCTGATCAGGCGACGAGGTCAAGGGTGATTGGTTCGATGGGCTGATCCAGGGTTTCCCAGCCATCGACCTTGCGCATCTGGATCTGGCCGGAGGCCAGCAGCGCCCAGAGCAGCATCGGCA
>JAHYJF010000364.1 GCA_019428955.1 Burkholderiaceae bacterium | reverse complement strand
TCTGGGAATTCATCGACATCCGCATGCCGCGATTCATGGTCAGGGCGATCTGGCCGGATTTCGTGCCGCCCGCCATGCCCGCGTCAATGGCGAAAACGACCTACACCACACCCTATCTGGAACTGATGCAAGCGGCGATCGCCCGGTTCGGAATTTCCGCCGGGAGCCAGGAGAAGAAGGAATCACTCTCGGACTGGTTCTTCGAACAGCAAGTCGAAGGCGAGCCGGTCTCGCGCAATCTGGCCGATGCCATGGCGACGCTGGTGCGCCTGCCGTCGGCGCAGCGCGGCGGCGCAAAGCGGGTGATCGGGCCCGATCTGCGGCAGGCAGGGTGAGGCTTGGGTCAACTGCGTCGGGGTTCCATGGCCTAGCGACAGCAAACGGGCCCCGCGACAGCGGACGTGCAGCTTCGTCGGCCGACCGTTTCGGCGGTCAGGTCCGCAGGTCGGATATCCCGAGCTTGTTCCACATCCAGCCAAAATCGTAGTCGCACATCGGATCATCCTCCGGCAGCCGCGCCGTGTTCTGCTCGAACCCCTTGAGCCAGTTGGCGACAGCGATGCGGCCTTTCGCGCTGCGCACGGCCTGCTTCGGGCTCTTGCCGTCCAGCGCCGGCACCGGTGCGTCCAGGGTCTTGCGATACTGGCGGTCCATGATCTCGTGAACAGCCTCGCGCAGATCGGCCGGGTCGACGCCGTCGAGGCCCCGGGTCGCCGGTTCCTTGGCTCGCGGGGCCTCGGCCATCGCCTGTTCGGGCGTCATGCGTTCGATCAGCGGTTCCCGCACCAGCCCGGCGAGCGCGGGCGTCAGCACGGCACGAATGCGCGCGGCCCGCGCCTCGGAGTTGACCCGGACCTCCAGTTTGCCGTTGTTCAGGGCGACGTCGCCGTGGATCATGCGGCCGACATCGGGATCATCGCCGCCCTTGCGCTTGCGCCCCTTGCCAACGGGTTTCGCAGGCGCAAACCAGGTCCAGTGCGCGTCCTCGTCATCCGCGCGAAGATCGGAAACCGTGGCGAGGGCATCGGCGATGCTGTCTGCCGTGGCTTTCGCGGCGAGCTTGTAATGCAGCGTGATGAACGCGATCGGCTCGCCATCGGTATTGGCCAGTTGCGGCGGCGGGGCGAGACAGCGGCTGATCGCGTCATTCAGCCAGAGCGTGGTGATCGTTACAGCGCCTGCGAACAGAACCTGCGCGTCATCGGCCAACTCCGCCTCCAGCCGGGCCCGCAAGGTGGGATCCGCATCCCCGATGGTCTCGGCAGCCACCGCCCGCGCGCGGATCTTCGCGCGGCGCAGCACGCCCAGTATGTCTTCCGCCAGATCGCGGTTGATCGGCAGGACGGCGCCAGTCATCTGCACCACGCCGCGCACCGTCACAATGCGGGCGGCGATCATGTCCCAGACCACCAGCGTCTGCGTGGCCGTGCGCTCAGTGACGCGGATGGGATCACCACCGCGCACAAGGTCACGGGCAAGGAAACTTTCGCCCGGTCGGACATCGCTCACTTCGTACAGGCTCATGACCGAGCAGCGCAGCGCCTCGATATAGGCGCGGTTCATCACGGTTTCCTTCCAGCCGCGCCGCTTGAGATAATCGGCACACAGATTGCTGCCGTCCTCCCAGGTCACCGTGCAGCAGTCCTCGAAGGCGCAGTCCATCGCGGCCATTGCCGCCTCCCCGATGACATCGGGCAGGTCGTGGATGTCGATGTCGTTCAGATCGCAGGCCTTGCGGATGTGCTTTTCCACCATCTCGCCCATCCGTTCCCGCCAGGGATCGCGGCGCGACCATTCGACGACCCCGTCGGCACTCCCCCTGATCTTGCTCATCACGCCCCCCTTTCTTGGTGCCAACCTTGCGTCGCCGGCTGCCTGGTGACGATCCAGGCATGGAAGCGGCAGCATCTTGCAACCCCGGATACCGCAATTTCACTTCCGGTTAAACCGATGCCGAAACCGACCATGGCCTGCCGACGTTCCTGCCTTGCGGCTTTGACAGGAAGGAGATCGGCATCGGCGTTGCATCCGCGAACGTCTTCCAGTTTTAAAGTGTTTCCTGCCGTCCGCTGACAGGCTCGGGCTGCTGCACTTCAGAATCGCGGTGCCCGCAGGACGCAGGCAGATCTGGGCGCAGGATCCTGCGCGGGCATCGGCTGAGGTCGCGCGGAACGGGCAATGCACGCCGGAAAAAGGCGTTGCAGGCTGCAACGCCTTTTCTCCTGCCAACGCGACCAATCTCGGCTTGTGCCACGACAGGATCCACGATGCCCGCTATCCACGACGCGGATCCAAATGCCCGGACATCGGTGGACCCCTCCACCGACTGTGGCCCTGGAAGGGTTGAACGGTTCACCCTGTTCGCGGACGAGCGGGTTCAACCCACTTCCGCCCATCGTTCAGGGGCGGTCCGCAAAGCAGCCTGCCTGACCCCTTGGGGTCCACCCATGACATGGCATGATTTCAATGCTTTGCCGGAAGGGTTCCACCCTTTCTGGCAAGATGGCGGCGTGGTGGGTGGACCCCTTCCGACGTCGCGGGCACCTTCCAAAAGGCGGCAGAACCGGGGGCAACAGCGCCCTCAACCCGGTTCCCGACGCCCGTGTCCGTTCCCCTCCGTCACCCCCTGCGCACGACCGTTGCTGGCTTCGGAGCAGCGATTGCAGCCGCGCCTTGCGTGCAGGATCAGCGATGAGCGGGCGCGACTGGCAAGCCTTCGATGCCGAACTCCGCGCCCGGGCGCCGGAGATCGCCGTCGAGCTTCTGGGCAAGCCCACATTTCGGACCGGGCAGAAATGGCGCTGGGGCAGCAAGGGCAGCCTCTCCATCGTCGTTGTAGGCGGCAAAGCCGGGATGTGGTTCGATCACGAGCTGGGCGATGGCGGAGCCTTTGTGGACCTCGTCGCCCGCATCCGCGGCCTGAACCGGCGGGAGGCGCTGGACTGGGCGGCCGACCGGATCGGAATGGCCGACAATTCCGGGACCAGGCCGCGCCGACGCGGGGCCCTGTCCTTTGCACCAGCCAACATCC
>JAHYJF010000363.1 GCA_019428955.1 Burkholderiaceae bacterium | reverse complement strand
GCATTTACACTCGATTACCGTTACGCCGGGAAGCAGCGCCGAATGACCTTCGCACGCTGGCCGGAATGGGGCGTGACTGCCGCACGTGAGCGCGCCAAAGTGTTGCGCCGCGAGATTGATGCGGGTGGCGACCCGCTGGCGACGCGTGACGCCAAGCGCGAGGCGCCGCGCGTCAGCGATCTGACCAAACGCTATGTCGAAACACATCTGCCGCATCTGGCGCGTCTGGGCGCTGCTGACCAGCGTTCGATGATGGCGAAGTTCATTGATCCGGCATGGGGCACCATGCTGGTGACCGAGGTCTCGTCCTATGATGTCGAGCTGCTTTTGAACAAGGTCGCTGAAGGACGGGCGCGGCCGTCAAAGCAAAAGCCGAACAACCGGGCGCGAAAACTGCAAGGTGCCAAGCCCACGCCTGTCCGTGCGAACCGTGTCGGCGAGGTCATTCGCAAGATGTTCGCCTATGCCGTCAAATGGGGATGGCGTACCGACAACCCTGCGGCGGGGTTTCGCCGCCGGATGGAAACGCCGCGCGAGCGGTATCTCTCGCAGGAGGAAATTGCGGGCTTGGCGTTGGCGCTGGATGCGGCCGAGGACGACCGCACAGCGGGGATCATCCGGCTTTGCATGTTGACCGGTGCCCGGGTGGGGGAAGTGCGGCAGGCGCGGTTCGAGGATTTCAACCTCGAGCATCTGAGCTGGACCAAGCCCGCTACCATAACCAAGCAGCGCCGCGTCCACCGCGTGCCAATCTCGGACGAGGCAGCGGCCATCGTGCGTCAGCGTCGCCTCGCGGTGATCAAGGGATCTCCGTGGCTGTTCCCGGGCGATGTCCCAAGCCAGCCGGTACAAGAGGTGCGCCGGTTTTGGGCACGCATCCAGAAGGAGGTGGGGATCGATGACGTGCGGATCCACGATCTGCGCCATACCTTCGCCTCGTTGCTGGTCAGTGGCGGTGCCTCGCTCGAGATGATCGGCAAGCTTTTGGGCCACAGCCAGATGCAGACCACCCAGCGTTATGCGCATTTGATGGACTCGCCGCTCCGCGCGGGTGTGAATGCCGTGGCCAGCGCATTCAAGCCCAAGCCACGGCTGGTTCATGACGCAGATCGCCCCCTTGT
Organism: Burkholderiaceae bacterium; assembly: GCA_019428955.1. Classification (GTDB taxonomy): domain Bacteria; phylum Pseudomonadota; class Gammaproteobacteria; order Burkholderiales; family Burkholderiaceae_E; genus JAGXFR01. The sequence goes on along the minus strand of JAHYJF010000363.1, from coordinate 1,916 downwards.
CGCGGCCAGCTCGCTATCAACTGCTGGCCAGCGCGCTGGTGCGAAACAACTTACCGTTTCGGGTTCTTGAACTTCACGGCTTTGAGGATCGGGGTCAATCGCCGCCGGATCGAGCGCTCGTCCGGAAATTCCCCGGTTTCCGACTGTATGGCGAACCAGTCCTGTAACTCCCTGATCCATTCGGCCTGGGATTTGGGCAAGCCCTCTTCGAACACCCGGCGGGTGATCTCAACACTCATCCCGGGCCAGTCGTAGTCCCCGTCGTCACCAAGCCCAGCGCCTTCGGCGACACGGCCAAACAGATGGGGTGGTTGCCGCCCTCCCCAGACGGCATCGCAATGTGCCAGGATGATGGTCTGAGAACCATGAAGCGGAGAGGACGGCGAGATGAAAGATACAATGATCGGGGTGGATCTGGCAAAGAATGTTTTCCAGCTCCACGGAGCGTCCATGACGGGCGAGGTGCGGTTTCGCAAGAAACTGTCGCGGCCGCAATTCCTGAAGTTCATGGTCGAACACCCGGCTGCGGTGGTTGTCATGGAAGCCTGTGGCGGTGCCAGCTATTGGGCGCGGGAACTCGTGAAGGCAGGACATGAGGTCAAGCTGATCGCCCCGCAATATGTGAAACCCTTCGTCAAGCGGCAGAAGAACGATGCTGCCGATGCCGAAGCCATCGTTATCGCGGCGCAGCGTCCCGAGATGCGCTTCGTGCCTCCGAAGTCCGAAGACCAGCAGGCCCGTGCCGTGCTGTTTCGGGCGCGCGAGCGGCTTGTACATCAGCGCACCGAGCTGACGAATGCGCTGCGCGCTTTGCTCTATGAGTATGGCCACGCGGTGCCGCAGGGAAAGGTGCATCTCAAGCGGATCGCCGAAATCATCGAGGCCGGGACCTGCGACCTGCCCGAACTGGCGCGAGAGGAGGCGCAGGATCTGCTGGAGCAGATTGCCGAGAAAACGGCCCGGATCGAGGCCAAGACGCGCAAGATCGCGGCGCAGGCGGCGCTGACCCCGACGGCGCGCAGGCTGCAAACGATGCCCGGCGTCGGCCCGATGACTGCGCTGGCGATCGAGGCATTCGCGCCCGCGATGGCGACGTTCAGATGCGGCCGTGACTTTGCCGCCTGGCTCGGGCTGGTGCCAAGGCAGCTGTCATCGGGTGGCAAGGAGCGCCTGGGGCGCATCTCCAAGGCCGGGCAGTCCGATATCCGGCGCCTGCTGATTATCGGCGCGATGTCGCGGCTGAACTGGATGGGTTCCAGGTCGATCCGTGAAGGATCATGGATCGACCGGCTGCGCGCGCGCAAGCCGAAGATGCTGGTGGCAATCGCGCTGGCCAACAAGATGGCGCGCATGATCTGGGCGATGCTGACGAAGCAGGAAGATTACAAGGATCCGGCACCGGCGGGTGCTGCGTGATGGGCGCGGGTGCGTCCATCGGCGTTACGCCGGTGCAGGAGGTGTGAGAGAGCGACGACCCGAATGGGCAGAAGGATCGAACAGATCCGGATCGGGAAAACCAGGAACAAGCTGAGGGCCACCAAGCCCGGCAGTCAGATTTGGACCCGATCCGCAGATCACCATACCGGCCAGCAGCTTCTGAAACGGCTGCACCCAAAGGCCTGACAGAAGTTCGCAATCGATCACATGCGCAGAAGGGAAGAAAGCTCTTGCACCATGGGCGGCAACCACAGAAGATTGTTAACATCTTCAAAGCGCTGTACTTCCTGACCCAGGATCATCAGATCGCTGATCGAGACCAGCACGCCTTCCTCGGGCGCGGTAATGTGAAGGGCACCTCGAAAAATTGCCTGGAATGTGCCGCCGCGGTATGATGGCTTCGGCGGTCCGCAGCATGGGGTATGACGATGGCGCAGATGGGTTTCTTTGATCTTTCAGACCGCTATGCGAGCCTGGAC
>JAHYJF010000020.1 GCA_019428955.1 Burkholderiaceae bacterium | reverse complement strand
CGCCAGCAGCCGGCGGGCAGCGGTTCGCGGGGACACCATAGTGGTGGCCAGCGCGTTGAGCAGCTCGGCCATCCGCCCCTGACGGTGGCGCTCGAATTCGTCGTGCAGAATCTGCTCCGCGGCTTTCAGCATCCGCCGCTCGCGGATCGCCTGGCGCCGCGGCTCATATTCGCCGCTGGCGACCAGGTGTTCACGGTGGGCGTCGATGGCCGCAAGCAGTTGGGCGACCCCATCGCCGTTGACGGCGCAGGTCTTGAGAACCGGAATGGCGCGCTTGAGGCCGGCGCCCGGCAGGCCGAGCCCGAGCATCGCCTTCAGTTCGGTCACGCTACGGTCGGCCTCCGGCTTGTCGCCCTTGCTCACCGCGTGAACGTCGGCGATCTCCAGAATGCCGGCCTTGATCGCCTGAATGTCGTCGCCGAGTCCGGGGGCAGAAACCACCACCGTGGTGTGCGCTGCGCGCACCACGTCGACTTCGTCCTGGCCCACGCCTACTGTCTCTATGACGATCATTTCATAGCCGGCGGCGTCGAGGATGTCGACCGCCTCGAGCGTGCCGCGCGCGAGTCCGCCGAGCGCGCCCCGGGTTGCCATGCTGCGCATGAACACAGCGGGGTCCCCAGTGACCTCGCCCATGCGAATCCGGTCGCCGAGAATCGATCCGCCCGAGAACGGACTCGACGGGTCGACGGCGATGATTCCGATCCGTCGTCCCGAGGCCAGCACCGCCGCCGCGAGCTTGGCAACCAGCGTGGACTTGCCGCTGCCGGGCACGCCGGTGATGCCGACGATGTGGGCGCGTCCGGCGCGCCGGTACAGCACTTCGAGCGCCGCGGCGGCCTCCGGTTCGCCAGCTTCGGCGCGCGAGAGCATGCGGGCGATCGCGCGCGCTTCGCCGGCGCAAACGCGTTCGACCAGGTCGCTGGAATCAATCCGCACGTTCACGGTTGGTGGGCCAGTTCTTCGTTCAGCTGGCGGAATGCCTCCCGGTCGTCGATTACCCGCCGCGCCTTGAAGTCGGTGCGCGGAAAGGTTCCGGGAGGAACTATGTCGATCGCCGCGCGCAGCCCCAGGAGCTTCGCCATGCACTGGGTCGTTTGCCGGCGCAGTTCCTCGACGTCATTGGCGCCGCGCTCGAAGACGCCCGCCACGGCCTCGACGCGCAGCAGCAATTCGTCCATGGTTCCATCGCGGGTGATCACGATGCGGTGTTCGCCGCCGTACTCCTCGAGCTGATTCAGGACCGCGTCGATTTCGCTGGGATAGACGTTCTCGCCGCGGATCGTGATCATGTCGTCGATGCGCCCGAAGATGCCATCGGGCAGGCGGGGATAGGTGCGCCCGCACGGGTTGCGATCGTCGACCCAGCGGGTCAGGTCGCCCGAGACCAGCCGTATCATGGGCTGGGAAGTGCGTTCGAGTTGGGTATAGACCGGCGTGCCGCGCTCACCGTAGGGAACCCGCCGGAAGCTCTGCGGATCGCAGACCTCGGTGTAGACGACGTCCTGCCAGCAGAGCATTCCCTCGTCGCTCTGCGCGCTGCCGGCGACGTTCATGAACGGCGCCACCTCGGCCATCGAACCGCAGTCGATCACGCGCGCGTCGTAGGCTGCCCTGATCTTGTCGCGCACTCCGGGCACCGAAGCACCAGGCTCGCCCGAGAAGAACATCGTCTTGAGGCCGAAGTCGCGGGGGTCATAGCCCTCGGCGCGAGCCACCTCAGCCAGATGCAAGGCAAATGATGGCGTGCCGTAGAACGCCTGCGGCTTGAAATTCGCGAGCCACATCGCCGCCCGCGCGGTCATTCCAGGAGCCCCGGCGCCAAACGGGAAACTCTTGCAATGCAGTCGTTCTGAGCCGGCCAGCGTGCCCCATGAGCCGATGTAGAGGCTGAAGATTGCGGCGATGAAGACCGTGTCTCCCGGCCTGATGCCCATGCCCCACATGATGCGCGCGTGGGCGTTGGCGATCGCCTGCCAGTCGCCGCGCGCGATGCCGAAAGCTGTTGGCCGACCGGTTGTTCCGGAGGTGCCGTGGATGTGGTGGATCTCGGCGGGGGAAACACACAGATAGTCACCGAACATCGGCGCGCGCTCCTGCGCCGCGCGCAGGTCGGCCTTGGTGATGACCGGAACCCGGTCCTCGAAATCCTCGAGGGTGTGCAGCTGGCTGGGATGGAAACCCGCCTCATCCCACTTGCGGCGATAGAACGGCGCTCGCTCGTACGCGTAGCGGGTTACTTCCTGCAGCCGAGCCAGGATTGCCTGCTCGCGCTCGCCGGGCGGCATCGTCTCGCGCCTGGGAAACCAGTAGCGGGCCGCGGGATCGGGCAGGTAGTTGGGGTCATAGACTGGCGGGAACGACCAGGCTTCCATCGCAGCAACCTCCCGTGTCTAGCGCGGACCGCGAGCGGCCACCAGTTCCCGCATGGTCGCGACGATCAGCTCGGGCGGGGTGTCCTGCAACAGGATCGTCGCGACGCCCATCGCCTTGAGCGCCACCGCGTCCTCGTCGGGCATCACGCCGCCCCCGACCACGATGATGTCTCTAGCACCGCGCTCTGCCAGGAGCTTGAGGATCTTCGGGAAGATGGTCATGTGTGCGCCCGAGAGAATGCTCACCCCGAGCACATCGACGTCCTCCTGCACGGCGGCGTCGACAACTTCCTCGGGGGTGCGGTGCAGCCCGGTATAGACCACGTCCATACCGCCATCGCGCAGCGCCCGCGCGACGATCTTCACCCCCCGGTCATGACCATCCAGCCCGACCTTGGCGATGATCACCCGGATATTGCCTGTCTCCACGATGCCCCCTGTTGGTTGAGCGGTGCGGTGCTCAGAACGTCGTCGATTTCCAGCACTTCTTTACGGAATACGGAATACAGAATACCATTAGCTTAGAGGAACATGCAATGATTCAAGTACTTACGCCCACAGCCACGCTCGTAGACCGGACTTATCAGGCCATTCTCGATGCGATTTGCCAGGGCACCCTGGTGCCCGGAGAACGCCTTACCCAGAACAGCATAGCCGAGCGTCTCGAGGTCTCGCGCCAGCCGGTCGGCCAGGCCCTGGCGCTTCTGAAAGCGCGGGGATTCGTGGCCGAGGGCGGGCGGCGCGGCCTGGTGGTAGTCCCGCTCGATCTTGGCCTGTTCAAGGAAATCTACCAGCTGCGCGCGGCCATCGACCCGATGGCGGCCAGGCTCGCAGCCGGCCGGATGAGCATCGAAGATGAGCGTGACGGCCGCGAGATCATCCGCGCCGGCATCCGAGCCTGCAACGGTGGCAAACTCGACGCGCTGGTGCAGGCCGACGTCGACTTCCACGCCTGGATCTACCAACTCTCAGGCAATCGCCTCGTGCCGGAGATGATGGGGCATTACTGGAATCATCTGCGCCGGGCGATGGGCGAAGTGCTCCAGAGCTCCGGCAAGGCGCAGATGGTCTGGGTCGAGCATCAGGAAATCTTCCGTGCGCTGACTGGCCGCGACGGCGAACGCGCGGCGCGGCTTACCCAGGCGCATCTCGAGTCGAATGCGGCCCGGGTGATGGCGGTGGTCGAGGGACGCGAGCGCGCCGGCCTCACCTAAGATCCGGTCAGAGTATTTCTCAACCGGCGGCTATAGCCTGGGATCAACCCATCGATAGGAACTCTACCCAGTTCCCGTCGGGATCTTCCGCAATGGCGATACGCACGCCTGGCCGGATCTCTCTTTCTGGCACTGGGAACTTGACGCCAGCCGCAGTGCAGGCAGCGACGATCTCAGCCAGGTTGCTGACAGTGATTGTCCAATACCGATAGCCAGCAGCGCCTGGAATACCTCCTGGAGCGGCCTTGGCAGGAAGCTGCGGCATCACAACCAGCTTGATCATGCTATCGCCGCACATCATTCGATGCATCACCCCTGGAAGACCGGGAGGCATCGGGTTCTGCTGAACATACTTCAACCCGATAAGGTCGCGGTAAAAGGTCAGCATCGCCTCGCCATTCGTGGTGACTATTCCAAGATCAATTGCCGATTTTGCGACTGTCACGCCCATTGCATCCCCTTTCGCTCAGACTTGTTGCCCGCTCGGACTTGAACTGGACACTGCTGGAGAGCGTTGCGTCAATTAGAACCCAATTCGCCGCGCGCGTGCTACCCAGCGCACTACGGTCGATCATGCCCCGCCTGGTTCAGCCGGCCACTCACCGAGCCAATCGATTCCACGCCAAGCCAAATAAGAAGGTCCCTGCGCTGGAGCGCCTGCGGCAGTAAGATGACTAAGGTCACACCGTCGCCGCATAGTGGTGCAATATGCAATTCAAGGATTACTACGTCACCCTCGGGGTCGCGCCCAGCGCCACCCAGGACGAGATCAAGCGCGCCTACCGCAAGTTGGCGCGCAAGTACCACCCCGACGTGAGCGAGGAACCCGACGCCGAAGCGCGTTTCAAGGAAGTGGCCGAAGCCCACGAGGCCCTGATTGACCCCGAGCGCCGTGCTGCGTACGACGACATCGGCAAACGCCATGCGGGCGGTCAACCCTTTGAACCGCCACCCGGCTGGGACACCGGTTTCGAGTTCAGCGGTCGCGGCGACGGCGCGCACGGCGCGGCGGACGAGGGCGAATACAGCGATTTCTTCGAGTCGCTGTTCGGGCGCGCGGGCCACGGCGAACACCTGCGCCCCGGCTCGGAGCACGGCGGGCACGCGCATGGTCGCGACCATCACGCCAAGATCCTGATCGAGCTGGAAGACAGCTACCACGGTGCCCGACGAACGATCTCACTGCGGGTTCCAATGATCGATGCGCAGGGGCGCGTCGTTTTGCAGGATCGACAGCTGGAAGTCAACATTCCGCGGGGCGTGCGTGAAGGCCAGCACCTGCGCCTCGTTGGTCAGGGGGGCGCCGGATCGGGCAACGCTCTGGCGGGCGACCTCTACCTGGAGATCGCACTGCGGGCGCATCCGCTTTTTCGGGTCGATGGTCGCGACGTCTACGTCGATCTGCCGGTTGCACCTTGGGAAGCCGTGCTCGGTGCCACGGTGAGTGCACCCACCCCGGTGGGCCCAGTACAGTTGACTGTTCCCGCCGGGTCGTCCTCGGGACGAAAACTGCGCCTCAAAGGACGGGGCCTGCCCGGCAAGCAGCCGGGGGACTTGTATGCGGTGCTGGGCATCGCGCTGCCGCGCGCCGATTCCGCCGCGGCGAAGCAGGCCTACGCCACGCTGGCGAAGGCGTTTCCCGGCTACGACCCGCGCAACGCACAGGAGGGATGAAGACCATGGCTCAATCCGCGGGTGAGGGGATCGACGGCATCATCGTGGAAGAAGAGATGGTGTTCACACTGGTCGAGTTGTGCCGGGCTGCCGGCGCGGCTCCCGCCCAGATCGCGGGACTCGTCGATGAAGGCGTGCTCGAACCGATCGGCAGCGGGCCCGACGAGTGGGCCTTTGGCGGCCCCGCGCTGCGCACCACCCGCGTCGCATTGCGCCTCACCACGGAACTGGAACTCGGCCCCGCCGAGGTCGCGCTGGTACTCGGTTTGCTTGAAGAAATTCACGCGCTGCGCGCGCGTCTGCGGCGCGCCGGCATTGGATGACGGCTGTGCCACGCCGAAAACCTTCGTGAGGTCCCGTACCCCCACGCCGGGAGACTGATCGATGAACAAGTTAAGACAGCAGTGGAGCAATTTGCGTTCGACCTTTTGGTTTTTGCCTTTTCTGATAATCATGGCCAGCATTGTTTACGCGGTCGTGTTGATCCAGATCGACTACTCTGGGGGTGACCTATGGCTGGCCCAGTGGCCACGGGTATTTGGGGTCGGGGCGGATGGTGCGCGCGATATGTTGTCGACGCTTGCCAGTTCGATGATGACCGTTATGGGCATCACGGTTTCCATGACCCTGCTGGCATTGTCGCTGGCTTCGAGCCAATACACCTCGCGCATATTGCGAAACTTCATGCGCAACCGTGTCACGCAGATCACGCTGGGGACCTTTGCCGGAATCTTCGTCTATTGTCTGATCGTGTTGCACACTGTTCGCAGTGGCGATGCGCCATTCGTGCCCAGCCTGGCGGTCTTTTTCGCATTTGTTCTGGCGTTTGGCGGCATTGCCGTCCTCATTTTCTTCATTCATCACATCGCCTCGTCGATCCAGGCTTCCAGCATCATCGCCTCTGTTGCTCATGAAACCTACGCGGCCATTGACCGGTTGTTGCCGGAAAAACAGGGACCCGGTCCCGACAAAGCCGAGGGTGAAGAGAACGAGCGGCTCCTTCCATCTCTGGACGAGAGGACTTGGTACGCGGTGCCGGCGCAGGTGAGCGGCTACATCCAGAGCGTAGATAATGATGCCATCCTGCGTCTGGCGCGGGCCGCGAGGACCATCGTGCGGATGGAGCACGGCGTCGGCGAGTTCATTGTGCAAGATGCTGCGTTGGTATCTCTCGCTCTGACGTACCCGCCAGATCAAGAGGCGATCACTGCCCTGAATGGGGCTTACAGTATTGGTAGCTATCGCACGGTTGATGAGGACCCTGCTTTCGGTATCAGGCAGATCGTGGATATGGCCTTGAAGGCCCTTTCGCCCGGCGTCAATGACACCTCGACGGCGGTGATGTGCGTGGATTACTTGACCGCGATTCTGACTCGGCTGGCTTGTCGGCATTTCCCTCCATCACCGCGTTACGAGGGAGAAACGCTGCGCGTGATCGCCATCGTGCCGAACTTTGAGGGGCTGCTGGCCGAGGCGTTCGATCAGGTTCGCAATAGCGCCGCAGGCAATGTCGCCATCGTGGGGCGTATGCTCGGCGCCATCGATACCATCGCCAGCCTGACGGTCAACCCGCGCCGCAGACAAGCACTCAAGGAACAGGCGCAGTGGATCGCCGAGCTGGCCGATCGCAGCATTGCGTCCACCCATGATCGCGCGCGGATCAACAGGCGGATGATGCATCTGCGCGAAGCGCTCGACGCCGAGCCTGCTCTGTGCCCAGGGCAAGAGGCATAGTTTGGTGGAACCGAACCAAGAAATGGAAACAATCCCCCCTTGTCGAATTCCGGCACGGTCGTCTCGGTGCGCGGCAGCGTCGTGGATATACGGTTCGATCAACAGTTGCCGCCGATCTACTCGGTGCTGCGCGCGGGAGCGGATAAACAGATCGTCATTGAAGTGCTGGCGCAACTGGATGCGCAGCGCGTGCGCGGGATTGCGTTGACACCCACCCAGGGCCTCGCGCGCGGCACGGCGGCGGAGGACACCGGCGGTCCGTTATTGGCGCCGGTTGGTAGAGGCGTTCTGTCGCGTATGTTCGACGTGTTTGGCAATGCCATCGACCGTCAGCCGGCGCCAACGGATGTCCAATGGCGCACAGTCCATCGTGCTCCGCCGGCGTTGGCGCGACGTTCCACCAAATCCGAGATATTCGAGACCGGCATCAAGATCATCGATGTGCTGATGCCGCTGGAACGCGGTGGCAAAGCGGGCTTGTTTGGCGGGGCGGGCGTGGGCAAGACGGTTTTGCTCACCGAGATGATTCACAACATGGTCGGGCAACAGGAAGGCGTGAGCATTTTTTGTGGCATCGGCGAACGCTGTCGCGAAGGCGAGGAACTCTACCGCGACATGAGCGCGGCGGGGGTGCTGCCGAACATGGTGATGGTATTCGGCCAGATGAACGAGCCCCCCGGCGCCCGCTTCCGTGTCGGCCATGCCGCACTGACGATGGCTGAGTATTTTCGCGATGACGAGCATCGCGATGTCTTGCTGCTCATCGACAATATATTTCGTTTCATCCAGGCTGGCATGGAGGTGTCCGGCCTGATGGGGCAGATGCCGTCGCGCCTGGGGTACCAGCCGACCATGGGCACCGAGCTGGCGCAACTGGAAGAGCGCATCGCCAATACCGATACCGGCGCGATCACCTCGATCCAGGCGGTGTATGTGCCGGCGGACGATTTCACCGACCCGGCGGCGGTGCATACCTTCTCGCATCTTTCCGCCTCCATCGTGCTCTCGCGCAAGCGGGCGAGCGAGGGACTTTATCCGGCCATAGATCCGTTGCAGTCCAGTTCCAAAATGGCCACGCCCGGCGTCATCGGCGAGCGGCACTATGCCATCGCGCAGGAAATCCGGCGCACGCTCGCGCAATACGCGGAACTGAAGGACATCATCGCGATGCTGGGACTGGAACAACTCTCGGCGGAGGACCGCAACGTGGTTGGCCGCGCCCGGCGGCTGGAGCGTTTTCTTACCCAGCCGTTTTTTACGACCGAGCAGTTCACCGGCATCAAGGGAAAGCTCGTCAGCCTCGACGACGCGCTGGATGGCTGTGAGCGCATCCTTCGTGACGAGTTCAAGGACATTGCGGAGCGCGCGCTTTACATGATCGGAGCGATCGACGAAGCGAAGACAAAAGCCAAAGCCCAACCCGATCCGAAACCAGAGGCGGAAATGGACCGCGCCACCAGCACGCATGAATCTTAAGATTCTCCTGCCCCACAAGATCTTCGCCGAGAAAACCGGCGTATCGCGCATCATCGCGGAGACGCCCGAAGGCGCATTCGGGCTTCTTCCCCACCGGCTTGACTGCGTGGCGGCGCTCGCACCGGGGATACTCGTTTTCGAAACCGAAGCGGAAGGTGAGGTGTGCCTCGCAGTCGATGAAGGCATTCTGGTCAAGACCGGGGCCGACGTGCTGGTCTCGGTGCGCAACGCGATCGGGGGAATGGATCTCGGCCGTTTGCACGAGGCGGTCAAGCGGGAGTTTCTGAATCTGGATGAGCAGGAGAAGAGCGTGCGCTCGGTCCTGGCGAAGCTGGAAAGCGGTTTCATGCATCGTTTCGCGGAGTTTCATCGTGAGTGAAGACACGGAAGAAAGACCCGCGGCCGACGAAACGGCGTTCAGCCAGCAGGTGGGGGAGAAGGCGGCGCGCAAGCTCAAGGCGCAACGTCATGTGACGCAGACCGTCTGGTCGGGCCTGGGCATGATGGGCCTGATCGGATGGTCGGTGGCGGTACCCACGCTGCTCGGTGCCGCCCTCGGACTCTGGCTCGACAAACATTATCCAGGTGGGCATTCCTGGACACTGATGTTGCTGGCGGTTGGTTTGTTTCTCGGTTGCTTCAATGCGTGGCACTGGGTGGCCAGGGAAGACAGGGAAATGCGCGAGCAAGAGGAGATTGACCATGAATGATTCGTTGAGTCTGGCGTTGGCCCTGGCAGCGGGTGTATTGCTCGGAGCGTTCTTTTTCGGCGGCCTTTGGTGGACGGTTCGTCAGGGTGTTTCGTCGCGACATCCGGCGCTCGTGTTCTTCGCTAGCCTGATGGTGCGCACGGGCATCGTTGTGCTCGGGTTCTATTTCATACTGGGGGACGATTGGCGCAGGCTGCTGGCGGGTCTGATCGGGTTCATCGTCGCGCGCCTGATCGCGCTGCGGCTCGCCCGGGAGGCGGAACGGGCGGGGCAAATAGCACCGGAGGCCCGTCATGCACCTTAGCCCTGACGCAATCATTTTTTGGCAATACGGGGCATTCAAACTCAACGCCACGATCGCTTACACCTGGGGACTGATGTTCGTGCTCGCGCTCGGTTCAAAACTCGTTACGGGCAGACTTTCCAAAGGCCTGGAACGTTCGCGCTGGCAGAATCTGCTGGAGATCGTCGTCACCGGCATCGAGAGACAAATCGAGGAGGTCGGCATGAGTCAGCCGCAGAAGTACCTCGGCTTTCTCGGTACCCTGTTCCTGTTTGTCGCGATGGCGAGCCTCTTCACCATCGTTCCCGGCTATGAGCCGCCGACCGGTTCGCTCTCGACCACCGCGGCACTGGCGATCTGTGTGTTTGTGGCGGTGCCGATGTTCGGCATCGAGGAGAGCGGGCTGGGCGAATATCTCAAAGCCTACCTGAAGCCGACGGTTTTCATGCTGCCGTTCAACATCATCAGCGAGATTTCGCGCACCCTCGCCCTGGCCGTCCGCCTGTTCGGCAACATGATGAGCGGGACGATGATTCTCGCCATTCTGCTGACCATCACGCCCTTGGTCTTCCCGATCGCGATGAGCGCGCTCGGACTGCTGACGGGAATGGTGCAAGCCTACATCTTCAGCATCCTGGCCACGGTCTACATCGCGGCCGCCACACGGGTGCGCAAGCCCGAACCAGCGGCAGATGCAACACCTTGAAGCATGACCCACGAAAACCCAAGGAAACACCATGGATAGCCTGACCATTATCGCCGTGGCGTCGATCGTCACTGCCGGCCTGACCATCGCCATCGGGGTCATCGGCCCTTCACTTGGCGAAGGTCGCGCGGTTGCAATGGCGCTAACCTCGCTGGCGCAGCAGCCCGATGCCTCGGCCACCATCACCCGGACGCTATTCGTCGGTCTGGCAATGATCGAGTCCACCGCCATCTACTGCTTCGTGGTCTCGATGATTCTGGTCTTCGCCAACCCGTTCTGGAACAACGTCATCGCTAACGCAGCAGGAAAGTAAGCCATGCTGATCGACTGGTTTACCGTCGGCGCGCAAGTCATCAACTTCCTCATTCTGGTGTGGTTGTTGAAGCATTTTCTTTACCGGCCGATTCTCGACGCCATCGACGCACGGGAGAAAAAGATTGCCAAGTCACTGGCGGATGCCGACGCGAAAGAGGCCGCAGCGCAGGAGGAGCGCGACGATTTCCAGCACAAGAACGAAGCGTTTGAACAACAGCGCGCCGCGCTCCTGAGCGAGGTGACGGAGGAAGCGAAAGCCGAACGTCAGCGGCTCCTGGACGAAGCGCGGCAGGCGGCCGACGCCTTGAGCGCCAAGCGCCAGGAAACGCTGAGAAACGACGCCCATGACCTGAATCAGGCCATCAGTCGCCGGGCCCAGCAGGAGGTGTTTGCCATCGCGCGCAAGGCGCTGACCGATCTCGCCGCGGTGAGCCTGGAAGAACGCCTCGCCGAGGTGTTCACGCGGCGCTTGCGAGAAATGGACGACCCATCGAAACAAGGCCTCGGTGAAGCGCTCAAGACAGCCTCTGGACCCGTGCGCGTGCGCAGCGCATTCGACCTGCCAGCGGCGCAGCGCACAGCGATACAGAATGCCCTCAACGAAACGTTCTCGTCGGACATCCCCGTCCGCTTCGAGACCGCGCCGGAGCTGATCAGCGGGATCGAACTCGCGGCCAATGGACATAAGGTGGCGTGGAGCATTGCCGATTACCTCGCGTCGCTGGAAAAAGGCGTCGCTGAGCTTATGAAAGAGAAGGACAAGTCTCAAGCCGAAGCCAAGCCTGAAACAAAGAACCCATGAGCATGAAACCCGAGAACCTCCAGGCCGTTTTAGACAGTGCGTTTTCCGGGATAAGCCAGGCGCTGAAAGCATTCACGCAGCAACTGGAGCCACGGGAAACCGGGGCGGTCAACAGTATCGCCACGGGCATCGCAAAGGTCTCGGGGCTCCCCGGCGTGGGTTTCGAGGAAGTATTGAAGTTTCCCGGTGATTTATATGGCATCGCGTTCAACGTCGATGAAGACGAAATCGGCACCGTGCTGCTGGGGGACTACTGGCACCTGCATGCCGGCGATGAAGTCGAACGCCGGGGCCATGTGGTGGACGTTCCGGTGGGGGACGGATTGATCGGACGGATCATCAATCCAATGGGCCGGCCACTGGACGGCCAGGGCCCGGTGGTTTCGGGCACACGCCTGCCAGTCGAGCGCCCATCACCGCCCATCATGGACCGCGCGCCCGTCACCGTGCCCTTGCAAACCGGCATCAAGGTCATCGATGCGCTCATTCCGGTCGGGCGTGGCCAGCGCGAGTTGATTCTTGGCGACCGGCAGACCGGTAAGACCGCCGTCGCACTCGACACGATACTCAATCAACGCGACCAGAATGTGCTGTGCGTTTATTGCGCCATTGGCCAGCGCGCATCCGGCGTGGCCAAGGTGATCGCCACCCTGCGCGAACAAGGCGCGATGGATTACACCGTCGTGGTCGTCACCGAAGGCAACGATCCGCCCGGCCTCGCCTACATCGCGCCCTACGCCGCGACCAGCATCGCAGAGCATTTCATGGAGCAGGGCCGTGACGTGCTGATCGTTTATGACGACCTCACGCATCATGCGCGCGCCTATCGCGAACTGTCCTTGCTGCTGCGGCGCCCGCCCGGCAGGGAAGCGTTTCCCGGCGATATCTTCTATATCCACGCACGGCTGCTGGAGCGCGCAACCCACTTGCGCCCGGAACTCGGCGGCGGGTCGCTCACCGCGCTGCCCATTATCGAAACCGAAGCGCAGGACATTTCCGCCTACATTCCAACCAACCTGATTTCCATCACCGATGGTCAGATTTACCTCTCGCCGTCGCTGTTCGAATTGGGTGTATTGCCCGCGGTCGATGTCGGCAAGTCCGTTTCGCGCGTTGGCGGCAAGGCGCAGCTCGCCGCCTACCGTGCCGTGGCGGGCGACCTCAAGCTCGCCTACGCCCAGTTCGAGGAACTCGAAACCTTTTCCCGCTTCGGCGCCCGTCTTGATGAAGACACCCGCAAGATTATCGAGCACGGGCGACGCATCCGCGCCTGCCTCAAGCAGTCGCAGTTCTCCCCGGTTTCCGTGCCGGCGCAAATCGCCGTGCTGCTGGCATTGACGGCCGGACTGTTTGACGGCGTGTCGCCTGAGCAGATGAGCGATGCAGAGAATGCGGTCCGCGAGGCAGCGACGAATCTTCCAAAAGAGGTGGTCGCACGATTCGAAACCGCCGATAAACTGAGCGACGAAGATCGGGGGATGATTATCCAGATCGCCCGCAATGCGCTCTCAGGTTTCTCTCCCGAGGGGAAGTCATGATGAGTTCGCTCGCCCCCGAATCACTGGCCGAGACCTGCTAACCTTAAATTTGTAGCGAGTCACGCACCATCACGGCAGGAGGACACCATGCACATCCAGGTCAACACCGACCACAACATCGAAGTCCATGAGGCGCTGGCGGCGCACTTGCGCAGCACAGTAACGGCCGCCCTGAGTCGTTTCAGCGATCACATCACACGAGTGGAGATGCACCTGAGCGACGTGAACGCCGACAAGAGCGGCCAGAACGACAAACACTGCCTGCTGGAAGCCCGCATCCAAGGCCGCCAGCCCATAGCGGTTACGCACGAGGCGGTGAGCCTGGGCCAGGCCGTGGACGGCGCCGCCGGTAAATTGGTGCGCTCGATCGAAAGCGTCCTGGGCCGTGCCGAGCGGCCCTCGGCAGCGGCGGACTGGTCCGAACCCTCCGAGCCGGAATGAGCGACTCCGCCGCGAGCCTTCGGCGCAAGATCGCCAGCGCCGGAGATCTTCAATCCGTGGTGCACACGATGAAGGCCATGGCCGCGTCGAGCATCGGGCAATACGAGAACGCGGTCCGCGCCCTGGATGATTATTATCGGACCGTGCAACTGGGCCTGGCCGCAAGTTTCCGGCAGGGCGCATCCGCCGGTGGCTCGATGCCCATAGCGCAGCAGGACGCAGGAGCAATAGGCGCGGTCGTGTTGGGCTCGGACCAGGGACTGGTCGGGCAATTCAACGAAGACATGGTGTCGTTTCTGGTGCAGACGCTGGCAAGCCTGCCGGGTGAAAAAATGGTCTGGGCGGTTGGCGAACGCATTCAGTCACGCCTTGCTGACATCGATTTGAGTTTAAGGGGCAGTTTCACACTGCCGAACTCGATTAACGCAATTACGCCGCTGGTTGGACAGATTCTGATCGAGATGGAATCGCAGCGCAAAAAGGGCGCGATCGCGCAGGTTTACCTTTTTCATAACCGCCCCAAGTCCGGAGCGATTTACACCCCCGTGAGTAAACGGCTGCTGCCACTGGACGATGTATGGCGACGGGACCTGGCTGCCATCCGCTGGCCGACCAATAATTTGCCCGAGGTCATGAATGGCCGGGAGCAGACGCTGCAGGCGCTGGTTCGCGAATATCTTTTTGTTTCACTTTTCAGGGCGTGCGCCGAATCCCTGGCAAGCGAAAACGCCAGCCGTCTGGCTGCGATGCAACGCGCCGAAAAAAACATCGACGAACTGTTGGAAGATCTGAACCGGACGTTCCATCGCCTGCGCCAGAGCGGTATCGACGAGGAATTGTTCGACGTGGTCGCCGGCTTCGAGGCACTGACAGAGCCCAGCGCCATTTCAAACCCTTAGGCCTCGTTCCAATCCAGGCGCGCAGGCAGGTACCGGTGGCTACATCAGGCTCCCAAAAGAGAAAGGGTCAGCGAGCGCTGACCCTTGCCTTTACTGGTGCCGGTGAGAGGAGTCGAACCCCCGACCTTCGCATTACGAATGCGCTGCTCTACCAACTGAGCTACACCGGCGGAATCGGGGGCGATTGTATCAGAGGGGTGGGCTGGCCGCTGTCGCGGCCAGCGCGTCGAGCAAGGTGTCGACGCCCGGATAGCGCAGGCGTACGCGCAGTTCCCGCAGCAGCCGTTTGTTGTCCAGCCGGCGTGATTCGCGCATGAACGACCACATCATCGGCGACACGCTCGCCCGGACCTGCTCACGGCTCAGCCGCGGTGGCCGCGCCAGCCCGGCGCTGTCGGCGAGACGATCGAACCATTCGCCCATCTTGAGATGCACCGAGTCGCTCGCGTGGTAGACCCGGCCGGCACGGCCCCGGAATAGCGCCACCCATGAGATCAGCGCGAGATCGTCGGCGTGGATGTGGTTGGTGTAGCCGTCCTCGTCAGCCGCGATCGCTGGCAGGCCGCGGGCGATGCGTTCCAGCGGCAGGCGTTCGGCAGCATAGATTCCGGGGACGCGCAGAATCATCGTCCTGGCGACTCCGCGGCGGGCCAGGGCTCGGACCTGGCGCTCGGCGGCGACCCGGCTGCGTGCCCGGTCGCTCGCCGGGGCTGGCGGCCAGGTCTCGTCGATCAACACGCCGCCACAGTCGCCATAGACGCCGCTGGTGCTGGCATAGACCAGCTTGGGTGCGAGGCTGCCGGGAAAGACGGTTGGCGCGCCACGCGCCCGCTGGCGTGCGGCTGCGGCCGCGACCGCCGCAGCGAAGCCGCGCATGCAGCGATCTTCCGCCCCCGCGTTGGGAGGTGGCGCCAGGTACACCAGGTGTCGTCCCAGGGACGCCAGGCGGGCTCGGTCACGCTTGAGCTCGAGGTCGCAGTTGAGCGGGCGTGCTCCCAGGGCACGGATTGCGGCCAGTTGCGAGGAGCGGCGCGCGCTGGCCACCACGCCGATGCGGTCGCCGTGGCGCGCGAGTTGCCCGGCGATCAGTCGCAGCCCGACATCGCCACAGCCGGCGACGACTACCCGCAGCCGGCGGAAACGGCGTGGCAGGGACTTGTTGCAGTTCGGTGCAAGCATGGGGCGATAATGCGCGAAATCGGGAAATCGAGCAGGAAATCCATGTCATGAGCGTGTCCGATAACTTTACCGTCGAACTCATCCCCAGCGGCACCCGCTTTAGCGCCGGGTCCGAAGAAACTGTCCTGGAGGCCGGCCTGCGCCAGCACCTGGTGCTGCCCTACGGCTGTCGCGACGGCGCCTGCGGCACTTGCAAGGCCAAGGTCGTCGCAGGAAGCATTGAGCAAGACACCCACTCGCAGAGCGCGCTCAGCGCCGAGGAGCAAGCTCAGGGCTATGCCCTGCTGTGCCGCTCGAAGGCTCGCTCCGACCTGGTGGTGCAGGCGCGGGCGCTGGAGCGCGCCGCCGATATTCCGGTGCGCAAGCTGCCGAGCCGGATCGCCAGCATCGAGCGCCCCGCGCCTGACGTGGCGGTGCTGCAGCTGCAGCTGCCGGCCAATGAACGGCTGGTTTTTCTTGCCGGACAGTACATCGAGTTGATGCTCAGGGACGGCACGCGCCGGCAGTATTCGCTGGCCGTGGCCCCGGAGAACGCCGAGCGCCTCGAACTGCATGTCAGGCATCTGCCTGGGGGGCGTTTCACCGATGCGCTTTTCGGCGTCAGTGATCCTCCGGTGCGTGAACGAGATGTGCTGCGTTTCGAGGGGCCGCTGGGTACCTTCTTCCTGCGCGAGGACAGCGAGCTACCCATCGTGCTGGTGGCCAGCGGTACCGGTTTCGCGCCGATCAAGGCGATCATCGAGCATTGCGTGGCCGCGCAGATCGCGCGCCCGATGACGCTGTACTGGGGTGGCCGGCGGCCCGCTGACCTGTACATGGATGGTCTCTGCCGGCAGTGGGAGCAGGTGATTCCCGGCTTCAGCTATGTCCCGGTGGTCTCTGATGCACTGGCCCAGGACCATTGGAGCGGTCGCACCGGCTTCGTGCACCGGGCGGTGATCGAGGACTTTCCCGATCTTTCAGGACATCAGGTCTATGCTTGTGGGGCGCCGGTGGTGATCAATGCGGCGCGGCGCGACTTCATCGCCGCATGCTCCTTGCCCGAGACCGGGTTCTACGCCGATTCGTTTACCAGTGCTGCCGACTCGGCCAGCCCGCCGTAGTCGCGCCGCGGCACCGATCGCGACAACGCAGTCCGGGTAGCGCGGGTCGGCAGGTCGGCGGCGCTTCGGGAATGCCTGTCAGGTCTACGCTTCGCCCAGGTAGGCCGCGCGTACCCGCGGGTCGGCCAGCATTTTCTTGGCCTCGCCGGTGATCGTCACCAGGCCGGACTCCATAACGTAGGCGCGATCGGCCGATTCAAGCGCCAGGCGGGCGTTCTGTTCGACCAGCAGCATGGTCGTACCTTCGGACGCGATCTGACGGACTACTTCGAAGACCTTTTCGACCAGCAGCGGTGACAGGCCCATCGAAGGTTCGTCAAGCAGCAAGAGGCGCGGGCGCGACATCAGCGCCCGCGCCATCGCGAGCATCTGCTGTTCGCCGCCCGAGAGTGTCCCGGCCATCTGCGTGGCCCGCTCCTTGAGACGCGGGAAGATGCCGAACATCTTCTCGAGATCAGCGGCGATTTCGGGCTTGTCGTTGCGCGAGAAAGCGCCCATCAGCAGGTTTTCGGTGATCGACATGCGCGCGAACACCCCGCGGCCCTCCGGGACCATCGCCAGGCCGCGGCCCGCCAACGTATAGGCGCCAGCCGCACGAATCGACACACCGTCATAGATGACGTCGCCGTCGGCCATCGGAAGCATGCCGGTAATGGCCTTGAGCGTCGATGTCTTGCCGGCGCCATTGGCACCGATCAGTGCGACCAGTTCGCCCTTGCGTACTTCAATGTCCACGCCCTTGACGGCCTGGATTCCGCCATAGGCGACGTGCAGGCCGGAGACCTTTAGCAATGCATCAGGCATGTCCGGCTCCCAGATAAGCTTCAATCACGGCCTTGTCGCTGCGCACGTCGGCGGGCAGTCCCTCGGCGATCTGCTTACCGTAGTCGAGCACCGTGACGCGGTCGCACAGTCCCATCACCAGCTTGACGTCGTGTTCGATCAGCAGGATGGTCTTGCCGTCTTCGCAAATGTGCTTGAGCAACTCGCGCAACGCCATCTTCTCGGTGGCATTCATGCCGGCCGCCGGTTCGTCCAGTGCCAGCAGCTTGGGGTCGGTCGCTAGCGCCCGGGCTATTTCAAGCCGGCGCTGGTCGCCGTAGGACAGCGTGCGGGCCTGGTAATCGCAGAATTGCGGCAGCCCGACATATTCCATCAGTTCCCGCGAACGCGCCAGGATCGCTTCTTCCTCGTGGCGTTGGCTGGCGGTCTTGAAGACGGCGCCGATCAACCCGGCCTTGGCACGCACGTGCCGGCCGACCATGACGTTTTCCAGCGCGGTCATGTTGTTGAAAAGCCTGATGTTCTGGAAGGTGCGGGCAATTCCAGCCTCGGCAACCTTGTGGACTTCGCTCGGGCTGAACGGCTGGCCGTCGAGCACGAAACTGCCCGAGTCGGGAGTGTAGAGGCCAGTGATGACGTTGAAGAAGGTCGTCTTGCCGGCGCCATTGGGGCCGATCAGCCCGTAGATCTGGCCCCGTTCGATGTCGACGCTGATGTCGGAAAGCGCCTGCAGGCCGCCGAAGCGCTTGTTGACGCCCTTGGCGGAGAGCAGGATGTCGCGGTCTTCGCTCATAGTCTTCCCCTCAGGCCTTGGTTGCGCCAATGGTTGCCGGCACAGCCTTGCCGCTTGGGCCGGCCTTGGCACCATGCTTGGGGGCGGGCCACAGGCCCTCAGGTCGATACAGCATCGCCAGCACCATTGCGACGCCGAAGAGCAGCATCCGCAGCGCCTCGGGCGGCACGACCTCGAAGCCGAAGATCGCTTCCTGGGCCGGCTTGGCGACAAAGCGCAGGACCTCCGGGATAGCGTAGAGCAGGATCGCTCCCAGGATCACGCCCGGGATGTGGCCCATTCCGCCCAGTACCACCATCGAGACGATGATCACCGACTCCATCAGGATGAAGCTCTCGGGCGAGACGAAGCCCTGGAAAGCCGAGAACATCGCCCCGGATATCCCGCCGAATGACGCACCCATCGCGAACGCGAGCAGTTTCAGGTTGCGGACGTTTACCCCCATTGCCTTGGCCGCGGTCTCGTCCTCGCGAATCGCCATCCAGGCACGGCCGATACGCGAGTTCTGCAGCCTGATCGAGACGATGATCACCATGATCGCGAGCACGAGGAAAAGGTAGTAGTACAACTGCACCGATTCCAACGTAAAGCCCAATATTTCGAACGGTTTCGAAAGCGGCACCCCGGCGATCGAGATCGGATCGATGGCGCCGATGCCCTGTGGTCCGGCGGTGATGTTGTAGGGCGCATTCAGGTTGTTCAGGAAGATGCGCACGATCTCCCCGAAGCCCAGGGTGACGATCGCCAGATAGTCGCCGCGCAGGCGTAGCACCGGGTAGCCGAGCAGGATTCCGAAGGTCGCCGCCAGCGCCGCGCCCAGCGGTACCACCACCCACACCGGCGTGTGCAGGCCATCGGGGAACATCATCCGGAACCACTCGAAGTGATCGGCAAGATGCGGTGAAGCGAGCAGCGCATACATGTAGGCGCCCACGGCATAGAACGCCACGTAGCCAAGGTCGAGCAGGCCGGCATAGCCGACCACGATGTTCAGGCCGAGAGCCAGCATGATGTAGAGCAGCGCGAAATCGAGCATCCGCACCCACGCGTTGCCCGCCTGGCCGACAATCAGCGGGAGCACGATCAGCGCAATCGCGAATACGGCGGTGGCCACGTAAGCAGCCTTGGGGTTGCCCGCCAGTCGGGGGAACAGATTATTCATCGTATTTTGTCTCCGCGCCCGTTATGCCCGATCGGCGACCCGTTCGCCCATGATTCCGGAGGGTCGGAACACCAGCACTATGATCAGCACCGCGAACGCGAAAATGTCCTGATAGTGGCTGCCCAGGAAGCCGCCCGTGAGCTGCCCGACGTAGCCCGCACCGAGGCTTTCGATCAGCCCCAGCAGCAGTCCGCCGAGAACGGCACCTGCGAGGTTGCCGATGCCCCCGAGCACTGCGGCGGTGAAAGCCTTGAGGCCGGGAAGGAAACCCATGTAGAACTGCGCGATGTTGTAGTTCAGCGCCACCAGGATGCCCGCCACCGCGGCCAGCGCCGCGCCGATCGCAAAGGTCGCGGCGATCACCCGGTTCGAATTCACGCCCATCAGTTGGGAGATGCGGCGATTCTCGGCAGTGGCGCGCATCGCGCGGCCAAGCTTGGTGCGATTCACCAGCAGCAGCAGGCCGCCCATCATGATGGCCGACACGACCAGGATCAGCAGCTGCTTGGGTGCCATGACGGCCCCGAAGATTGGGATCGGCTCGGTTGGCAGCAGGTCGGGGAACACGATCGGATTCGGCTTCCAGATGATCATCGCCACCGTCTGCAGTGTGATCGAGAGCCCGATGGCCGTGATCAGCGGCGAAAGCCGGGGAGCGTTGCGCAATGGCCGGTAGGCGAGTCGTTCCATCAATATCGCCAATATCATGCACACCGGGATTGCGACCAGAACGGCGATCACCAGCAGCACCGGACCGGGAAGGCCATAGGGGGCCAGGGCATTGATGGCACTCAGGCCGACCATCGCCCCCATCATCAGCACCTCGCCGTGGGCGAAGTTAATGAGTTGCAGGATCCCGTAGACCATGGTGTAGCCCAGTGCTATGAGGGCGTAGACGCTGCCGAGCACCAGTCCGTTGAGAATCTGCTGCAACAGAATGTCGTAGTTGAACAAGTCTGGTCCCCTCCGTTCCGTCTGGCGCGTGGCCGTCGCGGTAACTGGTTCTTCTCACGTATGGTGTTCTTGCACCGCTTTCGAACCGACCCTGCCGGTTACCATCCTGCAGGGGCATGCGGTCAAGCTCGGTCCAGGCTGTCTTATCCTGCAGACAATGCGTGTGGCGTAAATTCTAGCCAAAAACGGCGGCGCCCGTAAAAAAATGCCCCGGGGCTACCGGGGCAAACCAGCCAGGGAGAGATTAACTGCGCTCCAACCAGGACGGCGGAGCGCAGTTCTCAGGGGTGAAGGTAGCGCTCCCTTGCGGCCGCCGGAAGAGCGTTCGGCCGTGCGGTCAAAATGGCTGAATGAACGGTAGCCGCGCCGCCCGGTGGCTCACTTGAGTGACATGATCCACTTGGCGAGAGCGGCGGCTTCGGCTTCGTTGACCTGGGGACTGGCCGGCATCGGGATCTGACCCCAGACTCCGGAACCGCCAGCGCGGATCTTCTTGGCCAGCCGGTCGGCCGCGCCCTTGTCCGAGGCGTATTTCTTGGCGACATCCTTGTATGCCGGGCCGACGAGCTTGCTCTCGATAGTGTGGCAGGCAAAACAATTCTTGGCCTTGGCGAGACTGGCATCGGCCAGCGCGACGCCAGAGGAGAGCGTGAACGAGATTGCGCAAGCCAGGGTGATTGAATTTCGCATGGTTGGGTTTCCTTTGCTTTCGTTGTTGGTCAGTGCCGTTGGTCTGTTTTCGAATCCTGAGCCTAAACGTTGCCGGTTGGGCAGGGGTTGACCGCGACGAGCGCACCGTTGGAGTGCCCAAAGCCTACCGCCCGGCACCCTGGGGTCCTGTCGGCAACCTGCCGCTAGGATAATCGGTTTAGTCCGCTTAATCCTGAAGCGGTCTGGAAGGGAGGCTCGAGAACCATGTTCATGGTCTGGATCGGGGCATTGATGGCGGCCCTCAAGTGGTTTGAAATCGGTCCGTTCGCCAGCTTAGGCTGGCTCTGGGTGCTGATGCCGCTCGGAATCGCCTTCGTGTGGTTCGAAGTATTCGAAAGGCTGTTCCTGGCCCGGATCCGCGCCGCCGGCGCGGACGAGGAACACGCGCGGCGGAGCCGCCGGTTCAATTCTTGAAATCATCGGTGACCGCACCGCGGCTGGCACTTCCGGCAAGCTGAGAAAATTCCCCCAGCACCCCCCTGGTGTGCCTGGGCGCTGGCTGCTGCCAGCGTTTGCGGCGCGCAGCCAGCTCATCATCAGCGACGTTGAGTTGCAGCAGCAGCGCTCGGGCGTCGATGGTGATCGAATCTCCTTCCTCGACCAGGGCGATGTTACCACCAACCGCTGCCTCTGGTGCGACGTGGCCGACGACCATGCCCCAGGTTCCGCCCGAAAAGCGCCCGTCGGTAATCAAGCCAACTGATTCGCCCAGGCCCGCGCCGATGATTGCCGAGGTCGGCGCCAGCATCTCCGGCATCCCGGGCGCGCCCCGCGGTCCCAGATAACGCAGGACCATGACGTCGCCGGCCTTTATCGCGCCATCAAGGATTGCCTTCAGCGCCGAGTGCTCATTGTTGAATACCCGCGCCGGGCCGGTGATGACCGGATTCTTCAACCCGGTGATCTTGGCGACGCTGCCTTCCGGCGAAAGGTTGCCCTTGAGGATCGCCAGGTGTCCGGCGGGATACATGGGATTGTCAATCGGGCGGATGACGTCCTGGTCGGCGCGCGGCCTGTCGGGCACCGCGGCCAGTTCCTCGGCCAGGGTGCGGCCGGTGATCGTCATGCAATTGCCATCGACCAGTCCGGCCACCAGCAGGATCTTGAGAACCTGGGGGATGCCCCCCGCGCGGTGCAGGTCGGTGGCGAGGTAGCGTCCCGACGGCTTCATGTCGCAGAGCACCGGCACCTTCTTGCGCACTCGCTCGAAGTCATCGATGGTCCATTCGACCCCCGCGGCGTGGGCAATCGCCAGGTAATGCAGCACCGCGTTGGTCGAACCGCCGATCGCCATGATCACGGCGGTAGCGTTCTCGATCGCGGCGCGGGTAACGATCTTGTCCGGGGTCAGGTTGGCTCGGACCGCCGCCAGCAGGACCTTGGCCGATTCCTGCGCCGAGACGCGCTTCTCGTCGTCGGGGTTGGCCATGGTCGAAGAGCCGAGCAGGCTCATTCCCAGGGCCTCGAACGACGACGACATGGTATTGGCGGTGTACATGCCGCCGCACGAGCCAGTGCCAGGAATCGCGTTGTGTTCGATCCCGGAGAAGTCCTCCGCGCTCATCCGGTCGTGCGAGAACTCGCCGACGGCCTCGAAGACCGAAACGATGTTCAGATCCTTGCCTTTCCAGTGGCCGGCCTTGATAGTGCCGCCGTAGACAAAGATTCCCGGCACGTTGGTGCGCAGGATGCCAATCATTCCGCCGGGCATGTTCTTGTCGCAGCCGCCGATCACCATCACGCCGTCCATCCACTGGCCCTGGACCGCGGTCTCGATACAGTCCGCTATCACCTTGCGGCTGATGAGCGAGTAGTTCATGCCCTCGGTGCCCATCGACATTCCGTCCGAGATCGTGGGCGTACCAAACACCTGGGGGTTGCCGCCGGCGGTCGCGACCGCCGCCACGGCGGCGTCGGCGAGCGTTTGCAGACCGGAGTTACAAGGGGTAATCGTGCTGTGGCCGTTGGCGACCCCGATCATCGGTTTGTCGAAGTCGCTGTCCTGGTAGCCCATGCCGTAGTACATGGAACGGTTGGGCGCGCGGGCTACGCCCTGGGTGATGTTGCGTGAACGACGGTTAGATGCCATCTGTGAATCCTCTGTTGTGGGGCGTGGCGAGCGTTTGTTGGCGCAGGAACACACTGGGGATGAGGACGATATTACGACAGATCGTGCCCCGGCCCCCAGTCAGTCAGTCTCGGCCTTGTCTGGGGCAGGTAGAATCGCAGCAAGCAATGCCGCAGCGCCGTATCCAGCCAGGAACAGCAACGATGTTCGTTCATCCGCAGTTCGACCCCATCGCCATCAGCATCGGCCCACTGGCGGTACGCTGGTATGGCTTGATGTACCTGCTGGCTTTCGCGGGCTTCTATTTGCTTGGCCGCTACCGGCTCGGAAGGGA
>JAHYJF010000362.1 GCA_019428955.1 Burkholderiaceae bacterium | reverse complement strand
TCGTCAGCGCCGTGCTGGTCGAGATCGACGAGAAATGGGCCTCCGACACAAAGGCCTACATCAAATGGGAATGCCAGGATGCGTGACCCGCTCTCAGCAGAATTTCCAGACAACAGGTTGCTCAATCATTCCATCGTGCCCGCTGTTGTCGCGATGACCGAGCTCTGCCCGTGAAGACGAGAGTCTATCTGCGTCAACGCCTCGCTGTAGGACCCAAAGCCAAAGCCGCCCCCTGCTACCGCTACGCCGCCCAATGCCGTCAGAACACCCCGCCGGGAAATCATGTGATGCCTACCTTCTCGTGTCCGGCCAGCGTGACGGTGGGCCAGTGCTGGCACGGGTGCTGCAAATCATGTCTTGCGCGCCGACCTCACTGCGAGCATTGGCAAGGCTCGTCAAATCAGCGAAACCTTGCCCCCGCGAGCAGGCGCGTCACCAAGGACGCGCAACCGGCACGCCACCAAGCGAGCAAATACCCCCGCGGTCGACCGGCTTCATTGATGTGCATCAAGTGGCTCAGACAGCGGGGTAATTGCCAACGCCAATCCGATCATGGGGCGCGCGAACCCACGTGCTCCCGTAGCTAGGGATCGTGCTCCCATACCGGTTTCAGACAAGATCAGCGCAAGTGCATGCTTCGCCTTTGGGCGGGCGCCGTCGAGTATCTCCATAGGCTCTGTGCGGGTCTCGGTGTCAGTCCCTTGATTACGACGCCAGCCGTTCGCTTGTCGCAAACGGGCTTAGACCCAGCCATTTTTGCATCGTGGCTGCAATCCCACGATCTCCCTCGAATTCGATCGAGTGTCGCGAGTCTTTCACTGTGGCGAGCCCCATCCAGATTGCTGTCATTGTTCGAACGTCCGTTGCGACCAACAGATCAACGTCAAATCCCGGGTCTGTGCTGCACAGATCAACGTCGCCTTTGGGCTCGACAACGAGCCAGTATTCGCGCGGCCCCCGGGAAACGTCGGAGAACACAAATTGAATGACTGTTCGTTGGTCCGGCAGTGGCGCGGGGTCAAGGTTGCGGCGCATGTCCCACATCAACAAAGAGGGGTCAAGATTTCTGAGCGTCAGCCCGGATTCCACCCACTTCTGCCCCCATTTTCCAAACGCTTCGATCACCGGGACCAGATCGCGGCCCGAGGGCGTCAGTCTATATTCATGCAGACCGTGCTCGCGCGGGATGGCTCGCCGCTCGACAATTCCATGTTCTTCCAGCTCCTTCAGGCGCTGTGACAACAGGCTGGGTGACATCTTGGGGACGCCGCGCCGCAGATCGTTAAAACGCGACGATCCCGCGACAAGCTCGCGAATGACGAGGACCGTCCAGCGCGTGCAGAGTATTTCGGCGGTCATCGCGACCGGGCAAAACTGCTGATAGCCTGCGTGTGTCATGGTCCGAACTCCTTCCAGAGGCATCAGAACGATACGCGCCCTGCCTGCGACACTATACCGCACCCCAGCCCTCGACTAGTCTAGAAACTGAACCGGCCGATCCAGACCCGTCACTATCGCGACATGGCCACCTCGATCATCTTTTCCGAATCCACTGAAACGAAAGGACAGATCATGACGGACAAACTGCGGGGCCTGAACGGAGGCACGAAGTCCATTGAAGGTGAACTCACGAAAGCCTTATCGGCAAGTTTGCGCGGGTCGCTCCTGCGCGAGGGTGACAAGGGATATGACGAAGCCCGCACCCTCTGGAACGGGATGATTGACCGAAAGCCCGGTCTGGTCATTCGGGCGATAGGAACCGGCGATATCCAGGCCGCAGTCAATTTCGCCCGTGACAACGACCTTTTGATGGCAGTGCGTGCCGGAGGCCATCAGATCGCGGGGCTAGCGGTTGCCGAGGGGGCTTTGCAACTCGATCTTTCCCTGATGCGCTCGGTGCATGTTGATGCCGCCCGGAAAACCGTGCAGGTCGATCCCGGCGCCCTGCTCGGCGACCTGGATCGCGAAACGCAGCTTTACGGCCTGGCCGTGCCCACCGGGGTCAATTCGACCACCGGAATAGCTGGCCTCACGCTCGGCGGCGGCTTCGGATGGATAACCCGAAAATACGGCATGACTATCGACAACCTTCTGTCGGTCGATGTGGTGACGGCCGATGGCAAACTCGTCAGGGCGAGCGCCACCGAGAATTCAGACCTTTTCTGGGCGATCCGCGGCGGTGGCGGCAACTTCGGCGTCATTTCGTCCTTCGTGTTCAGGGCACATGCTGTTGGCCCGCAGGTGATGTCCGGTCTGGTGATACACCCCATCGAAGCTGCGCCTGCATTGCTGCGTGACTTCCGGCGGATCTGCGATCAGGCGGAAGACGAGCTGACGGTCTGGGCGGTCTTGCGAAAGGCGCCACCTTTGCCTTTCCTTCCGTCAGAGTGGCATGGCCGCGAGGTTCTGATCTTCGCCGCCTGCTATGCCGGTGATATGGCGGACGGCGAAAGGGCCATGAAAGAGTTGCGATCGCTCGGTGATCCGATCGTAGACGTCATCGCGCCCCACCCCTTCACGGGTTGGCAAGCCGCGTTCGATCCTTTGTTGACGCCCGGTGCCAGAAACTACTGGAAGAGTCATGACTTCATCGAGCTGAGCGATCCGGCAATCGACATTGTTCTCAAGGCGATTGGCAAACTGCCAGACGCGGCGAGCGAAGTGTTCATCGCCCATGTCGGCGGCGCGATGGCCCGAGTGCCAGGAAATGCGACAGCGTTCCCACAGCGCGACGCCCATTTCGTCATGAACGTCCATACCCGGTGGGAAGACAAGGCCAAGGACAAAGAATGCATGGGCTGGGCAAGGGATCTCTTTGCCGCGACGGCACCGTTTTCGGCGGGAAGTGTTTATGTGAACTTCGTGCCGGACGACGAACCTGGCCGCCTCGCAGAGGCTTATGGGACGAATATGGACCGCCTGGTCAAGATCAAAGCAGAGCTATGCCTGATTTTGGGTGACGGCACCTGATCAAGCGGCGCTGGTTTTGGCGGGATCGGTATTGGCGACCCCGTCGGTGAATTTGACGCCTTCGATGACGCGTGGCAACTGATTTGCACCGTT
>JAHYJF010000361.1 GCA_019428955.1 Burkholderiaceae bacterium | reverse complement strand
GCTCCCGCCGCTCCCGCCGCCAGCGGCGGAATTTCCGGTCCCATCAGCAACGATAGGGCGAGCGCGAGCACCAGAGTCACCGCGCCGATGATTCGCCATGCCGCCAGGGAGCCGATGCCCTCGACCATGAACACCAGGCACGCGAGTCCGGCCACGGCTATGCCCGAGCCCACGCCTGAAAATACCCAACCCTGCAATTCGGCCCGGCCGTGCCGGGCCAGCGCGCGCATGGTGTAGTTGCTGACCACCATCAGTACCCAGGCACTGCTCAGGCCGCAGAGCCAGCGCAGCACGAGCCACCACGGGTAGCTGTGGGTGAGGCCGGCCCCGAGCGTCGCGATTCCGATGGCGAGCAAGGCCGCGCGCAGCGTCGCTCGCGGTGGAAGCCGCAGCCAGGTGGCCGAGACCGCGCCCAGCAGGTAGCCGAGGAAATTAGCCGACGCCAGCCAGCCGCCCTGGCCGATGTCGATCAGCCCGTCGGAGAGCATCAGCGGCAGCAGAGGCGTAAACGCGAAGCGCCCGATTCCCATGGCCAATGCCAAGGCGGTCATGCCTGAGAGCGTGATCCGGACCACTGGTGAAACGAAGGTCATGGCTGAGCTGGTTTCCCCATCTGGACGGCTGGCCAAAGGGTGGTAGTTGCGGGCCGGGATAATCCTCCCACCACGGTTGGCGGTAGGGCGCAGTGTGGCCGGCGCCGCGGCGTGCGAAGCGTAACATGTCGTCAGTCTGGAACTACAGCAAGATCGCCTGGCGCTGCGCCTCCCGGGATGTGACCGGGCGAGAGGATTTTTTATGGCCAATTCGATTCGCATCGGCGCGGTATTGAGTACCGGCGGTGTGCGTGGGGTTTTCGCGCACACCGGATTCCTGCAGGTGCTCGCGTCACTGGAAGTTGAATTGGCGGCGATCGGCGGATGCAGCGCGGGCTCGTTCGTCGGCGGCATCTACGCGAGCGGAACGCCGCTGCAGCAGTGGGTCGAGACGCTGCATGGAATGAGACCGGAAGATTTCTGGCAGCCGGGTTCCTGGGGGGACGCGATCTGGGGACTGCTTGCAACGCGCGGCCATGGTTTCGTCGGCCTTTCCGAGACCGCCGCCGCGATGTCATTCTGTCGCCGACAGCTGGCGGTGGAACGCTTCGAACAATGTCGCATCCCCTTTCACGCCCTGGCCACCAGCCTGACGACCGGGCGAAAGGCGTTCTTTTCGAGCGGAGAACTGGCTCCCCGGATTACCGCCAGTTCTTCGATTCCTCTGCTCTATCGGCCGGTCGAAATCGAAGGCGAGTTTTACTGCGATGGCGGAGTGATCGATCTTGGCCCCAACGATTCGATCTGCTGCCAGCACCAACTGGATGTCTTGCTGGTACATCACGTGGCGGCGCGCAACCGCGGCTTCCCGGCTGCGCAAGGCACTGGTTCGAGTTCCTGGCCGGTGGTGGAAATCCTCGAGACCCTGCTTTTTCGCACCCGCCCGTGGTATCTCGCCGACGAGCCGATCACCTTTCGCAACTGCCCCTGCGGCTGCCGCGCCCTGATCGTCGTGCTGGAGCCGGAGTTGCCCGAGTTGCCGTGGCCACAAACAGAACACGGCGTCGCCATCCAGGCGCTGGCCATGGAGCAGGCAAGTGAGTTGTTGAGTCCATACATTACGGCGCTGCTTGAAGATCCCGGCAGCCTGCAGCATCTGGTGCTGCCTTTGGGTGTCCGGAGGATGGACTCGCACCGTTGAGCCGTCCCTGACAGGCGCCAGGGCGGCTGCCGGTGGTATCGTTGCAGGCAGTCGCGACGCCCATGTCACGGCGCCCATGCCGAATTTCAGAGAGTCTAGATGCCCCAACGAATACTCGAGAATCTCAACGTCAGGGCCTTCGACCGGATGCCATCCCCGGAAGAGGTCCACGCCCGCGTTCC
Source organism: Burkholderiaceae bacterium (assembly GCA_019428955.1). Lineage (GTDB taxonomy): Bacteria > Pseudomonadota > Gammaproteobacteria > Burkholderiales > Burkholderiaceae_E > JAGXFR01. Next base: position 1,148 of record JAHYJF010000361.1, on the reverse strand, counting down.
GCTCACCCGCAAGGGCGCCGATACGGTGTATCGCAAGCGCACGGAGATCAAGGACATTCTCGATCGCCACGACCCCCGGCTCTTCCTGGTGGTCGGGCCGTGTTCGATCCACGACCCGATCGGGGGTTTGGACTACGCCCGTCGCCTGCGCGCGCTCGCCGACGAGGTGAGCGATACGCTGCTGCTGGTGATGAGAGTCTATTTCGAGAAGCCGCGCACCGCGACCGGCTGGAAGGGTTTCATCAACGACCCCCGGATGGACGACTCGTTCGAAATTGAGGAAGGAATGGGCCGCGCGCGCGAGTTCCTGCTCGAAGTGGCCGAACTGGGCATGCCGACCGCGACCGAAGCGCTCGACCCGATCGGGCCGCAGTATCTGGGCGACCTGGTGACCTGGACGGCGATCGGGGCGCGAACCTCCGAGTCGCAAACCCATCGTGAAATGGCTTCCGGCCTGTCGACCCCGGTCGGTTTCAAGAACGCCACCGACGGCGACGTCGAGGTGGCGATCAACGCGATCCGTTCGGCTGCCAGCCCGCACAGCTTCCTGGGCATCAACATGGCCGGCAATACGGCAGTGGTGCGCACCGGCGGCAACCCCTACGGACATACCGTGCTGCGCGGGGGCGGCGGCCGGCCCAACTATGACAGCGTGAGCGTCGCGATGGTCGAGCGCGCACTGGTCAAGGCCGGGCTGGCGCCCAACATCGTCGTGGACTGCTCGCACGCCAATTCCTCCAAGGATCCGACGCTCCAGCCGCTGGTGATGGCCGATTGCGTGACCCAGATCCGCGAGGGCAACCGCTCGATCGTCGGGCTGATGGTGGAAAGCAACATCGAGGCCGGCAACCAGCCGATTCTCGCCGACCTGAACCAGCTGCGCTACGGCTGCTCGGTGACCGATGCCTGCGTCGACTGGGGCACTACCGAGGAGATGGTGCGCAGCGCGCGGTCCATCCTGCGCGAGGTCCTGCCGCGGCGCCTGGCATAAGGTGCGCCGGCAGCGGCCAGCTGAACGAGCACAGTCAATTCCAATAGAGGTATGAGTCTGAACGATTGGTCTTGACTTGCGAATTGCATATCAAGACTGATGGGGTCTGTGGAGCTTGTGGGCAAAGGGGAGCGCGGTGGATAAGTCGCGTCATTTT
>JAHYJF010000360.1 GCA_019428955.1 Burkholderiaceae bacterium | reverse complement strand
AAGGCGCGCCTTGCCGCGATATTCGCGGTCGACATCCAGCAACATCGCCGCGCTGGGCAACTCGGCCGCCGTCGGCTGCTCGGGGCGACGCACGCGACGGCGGTCGAGCAGCGGGGCGAGTCCCGCCCCAATCGCTTCCTCGAGTCGCGGTCCGATGCCCTCGACAGCGCGCAGCTCGCCGCTTTCAAGCGCGCTCTCGAGCGACTCGAGGGTGTCGATGTGCAAGGTGGCGTGGATGCGTTCAGCGAGCTCGGCGCCGATTCCCGGCACGGCCCGGAATACCGCCACCGGATCGATGTCGCCGCGCAGGCGCTCGAGCTGGGCCCAGCGGCCGGTGAGCAGCATTTCGGCGATCGCGCTCGAGATTCCGGTGCCGATGCCGGGAAGTTCGGTCAACGCTTCCGGCCCGTGCAGTGCGAACATGGTCGCGATGTTGCACGGCAGTTGTTCGAGGGTGGTGGCGGCATGGCGATAGGCCGAGACCCGGAAGGGGTTGGCGCCCTGGGCTTCGAGGATCGCCGCGGCCTCGTTGAGCGCGGCCGCTACCCGCGCGTTGGGCCCCAGTACCTTGCCGTCATTTTCTGTTTCGCCCGTCATCCCAGCCCCCGCCAGTCCGGCCCTACATTACCGCGCCAATCTGCCAGGGAACGAACTCCTCGTCGCCAATCCCCAGCGCTTCGCTGCGGCTCTGCTCCCCGGAGGCGACCCGCAGCCAGAGGTCGAAAATCTCCTGGCCCTTTTGCGCCAGCGTTGCGCTGCCGTCGAGGATACCGCCAGCGTCTATATCCATGTCGTCGCGCATTCGCTGGTAGAGCGCGGTATTGGTAGCGATCTTGATGCTGGGCGCCGGCTTGCAACCGTACACCGAGCCCCGGCCGGTGGTAAATGCCACCAGGTTGGCGCCGCCGGCGACCTCGCCGGTGATCGACACCGGGTCGTAGCCGGGCGAATCCATGAAAACCAAGCCTTTGGCGGTGATCGGCTTGGCGTATTCATAGACCTCGACCAGGTTGGTCGTACCGCCCTTGGCAACCGCGCCGAGTGATTTCTCCAGGATCGTGGTCAGGCCGCCTGCCTTGTTGCCGGGAGTCGGGTTGTTGTCCATGCTGCCCCGGTTGCGCGCGGTGTAGTCTTCCCACCAGCGAATCCGGCCGATCAGCTTGGCGGCAACCTCGGCGCTGACCGCGCGCCGCGTGAGCAGATGTTCGGCGCCATAGATCTCGGGCGTTTCCGCCAGCACCACGGTGCCGCCCTGCGCTACCAGCAGGTCGCAGGCAGCGCCCAGCGCCGGGTTGGCGGTGATCCCGGAGTAGCCATCGGAGCCGCCGCATTGCAGCGCCACCGTCAGATGGCTTGCCGGTACCGTTACGCGCTCGACCTCGTTGGCCGGCGCGAGCATTTCCTTGACCGCAGCGATGCCGGCGGCGAGGCACTCGCGAGTGCCGCCGCCAGCCTGGATCACCAGTGGGCGTAGCAGGCTCGACTCCGCAAGATCCTGGGTGCTGAACAGTTCGGTGATCTGGTTGGCCTCGCAACCCAGCGCGATCACCACCATGCCGGCGAAGTTGGGATGGCGCGCGTAGCCGGCCATCGTTCGGCGCATCAGCGTCATGCCTTCGCCCGCTGTGTCCATCCCGCAACCGCTGCCGTGCGTCATTGCCAGCACGCCGTCGACATTGGGCCAGGCCCCGAGCACCTCGCTCGAGAAGTGCCGGGCCACGAACCGCGCCACCGAAGCCGAGCAGTTGACGGTGGCCATAACGCCGATGAAATTGCGGGTCGCGATTCGCCCATCGGCGCGCCGGATGCCCTTGAAGCCGGCGCTCGAGGCGGGCGCGGCGGGGGTCCTGACGTCCGCCCCGATCGCGTAGTCGCGCTCGAAGTTCTCGAAGGCCAGATTGTGGCTGTGGACGTGCGCGCCGGCGGTGATGTCCGCGGTCGCGAAGCCGATGACCTGGCTGTAGCGGTGCACCGCGTGGCCTTTGGGGAGATCGCGTGCGGCCAGCTTGTGGCCGGCTGGAATCGGATCACGGCAGAAGATGTCCTCGCTGGCGATACGGGTTCCCGCCGCCAGGGGGCGTACGGCGATCAGCACGTCATCGTCAGGGTGCAGGCGCAGCGCGTTGGCGCGGATCAGGGGGATAGGCTGGGGTGGCATCAGGAATCTACGGCAACAGTTGATAGCCGCGCACCAAAAGCGGCCTTGTATACTAGTATGCATGATCTCAGATGCGCGACGCAATCCGATTCGGCGCGGCCGCCTGGTGGCCTCGCAGGTCTATTTCGACCTGCGCGAGCGCATCGTCTCGGTGTCGCTGGTGCCGGGCGAATTGCTCTCTGAGGTGCGGATCGCGCAGGACTACGGCGTCAGCAGGACGCCGGTGCGGGAAGCCTTCAAGCGCCTCGAGGAAGAGGGCTTGCTTGAGGTCGTTCCCAAGGTCGGGTCGTTCGTGGCACGCATCGACCTCGATGCGGTGCGCGACAGCCAGTTCATCCGCGAGACTCTCGAGTGTCGGATCGTGGAACTGGCGGCGGCGCGCATCAGGCCGGCTCAGCGTGCCCAGCTGGTGGCGCTGCTGGCCCGACAGAATGCCGCGATCGAGGGCAACGACTCGGCCGCCTTCTTTCGCGCCGATGAAAGCATGCATGAACTGTTGGCCAAGATCGCGGGCCATGCCCGCACCTGGGTGGTGATCCACGAGGCCAAGGCGCAGCTCGATCGCTTGCGCCGCTTCGCGCTCATCGATCCCGAGCGCCGGCGCAAGCGGCTGGTCGAGCACCGCGCGATCGTCGAACGGGTTTGTGCCGGTGACGGCGCGGGCGCCACCGCCGCGATGCGCGAACACCTGCGCGCGATCCTGTGCGCGATCGACGGCGTGGCCAAGATCAACGAGCACTATTTCGACGGGTTGCAGCCGGCAAAATGAACGATTCGATCGCGGCACCCAGTGCGCAGCGGGGCGCCTTGACCGTGCTGCGCAGCCTGGTGCCGTTTCTCATGCGCTATCGGCTGCGGATGGCGCTCGCCGCGCTGGCGTTGCTGGTCGCTGCCGGCGCCACGCTAG
>JAHYJF010000359.1 GCA_019428955.1 Burkholderiaceae bacterium | reverse complement strand
CAATCGGGGGGACGGGGCATGGGGGGGCCTTAGGGGGTGTCGCACCCTGATTTATGTGATGCCGTGTGAGCAATACGGCTTAGCGCGACTGGACTCCAGGTTGACTGAACGCTCGAACTGGGGACAATTGAGCAAGCCAACGGCGAGCCGAACCGGCGGCTTTGACAGATGAAGGTCTGTTGTTGATACAGCGCAGCTCAAACAGCGACCCGCGATCTCACCGCAATGAAGAAGGCCAAGTCAACGACATGCTCCAGATATCCACTCTTGTATTTGTCATTGCAACGACTTTCGCCACGGAAATTAATGCAGCGACTATAGCCGTAGTTCCAGGAAAGTTTGACAAAGAGTATTACGTCAGCATATCTGGGACGATAGAGAAGGGGGACTCCAATAAATTTGCCATGGCTGCATGGGAGGCAATCATGGTAAGTCAGTCGAACTTAACCGTAGTTCTCGACTCTGACGGTGGAGATGTCGAGGAAGCCATGCTCATTGGGAGCCTGACGCGCGAACTGCTGGCTTCTACGGAAGTGCACGGGGTTACGCTGTACCGCCCAGGAACACCCGCGGGGAACGAACTAGAGGAATTAGCAGGCCTGTTTCAGAGCGCGCGCTATGGACTTCGACCAATCATCAAAAATACGTATGCGAGAGAAGATATTGCGCAATGCGTTAGTGCTTGTATTTTGATCTTCTTTGCCGGGACCAACCGTGTTGTGTGGGATAATAGTCTCTTCGGGACTACAATGCAGATGCGGTCGGCAGTTCCCTCGATTGGAATTCACCGTCCACGGTACGATCAGCAGGCGTTTGGGAGTTTGGAACCCCTGGAAGCTTCCATAGCGTACAATATGATGGAAGATAATGTCCGAATTTACATGCTGCAAATGGGCGCTCCGAACACCTTAATCGACAGAATGTTTGAAATTCCATCATATGAGGTGGAGTTCTACGGTGCTGATGATTTTAGCCGTTACTTTGTATCAACCGCCCCATTTTTAGAAGAATGGATTGCAGCGAGATGCGGAAGCCCTGCGATGATGGCCCACCTGACTCCGGCTGAGGCGGACATCTACGAACTCATATTCACCGAGCGAACCGCCGCTCTCAAGCGTGGCGAGATCTCGACCTCTGAGTACGATGGTTATTTTCCGACGGGTATCACCCCCAAGGTTGGTCAAGATATTCTCGATAAAGTGAAAAACGAATCGCTAAATTTCGCTAGATGTTCATTTCAAGAGATTCGTCAACGGCAGAGGGATTGGGCGTTTGGCTATTCTCCTGAGTAATTGACAGCAGCTTGCTTTTGATCTTCGAGCTCGACCTTCGTTTGCAGGCAAAGATCGCCAGAGAGTGAATTGCATAGATGAACGATTCGAGACTTGAGCCCTTTTGCCGCCTGTCAATCGCCTGTTGCCCCCCTCGTCACCCCCGCCCCCATGTCACCTCCTTGTCTTGGATCGCGGTCACATATTCGAACCCCCGATCGCCCGGGTAGAGCGCCTGCTGGCTTTCGTGGGTGTAGCGCCAGGAGCGCGGGGTAGTGAGATCAATCAACCGGCTTTCGTAGCTGAGAGTTATCGTGCAGGTCTCTGCATCGTCGGCGATCTGCGGCACGTCGAGGCGACCAGCAAAAGCCTGCACCGGGTCGGCGATGATGCTGCCGTCTTCGGTCAGCAGTGCCAGCCAGATGCGGCCGGGCAGGCCCTGGCGAGCTTCGCCGATCGCCAGTTGCACCATGTCGAGAGGCACGCCAGAGAGCGAGATGGTGGTGCCCGAAGCCACCACCTCGCCGCGCTCGTCGATGCCGCCGATGCCAAGCAGCGATCCGGCCCCGGCCCAAGTGTGGCCGTTCCAGGTGATCTCGCCGAGGCCCGACCAGAGCCGCAGCCAGCCGGTGGCAAACTGACCCTCGAATAAGAGCGCAGGCCGCAGCTCTGCCTCAGATAGGGCGGCGGCAAACGCCGAGGTGAGATCGCGGCTCATAGCGTCTCGCGGGCGGTAAAGGAGAAGCGATAGCTGTCAGCGCGACCGATCCGGGCCGGGACAGGCGCGGCGAGGCGCAGGAGCACTACTGGGGCTGCCACCTCGAGCGATGCGCCGTCGGCAGGGCTCGCGCGCAGCCTTGGCACAAGGTTCAGCGAGGCGCGGCCGGTGGCATCGGCAACGGAGTCCGCGATCACCTGATAAAGCCGCGTCGCACTATCCGCCCCGAGCGACAAGAAATCACCCGCCAAGAGCGCTGGCACATCCGGTACCCAGCCGCGGGTGGCCAGAAGATTGCCCGACTGCCCGGCGCCAACAACCACCGGGTCGCCCGCACCTGGGCTTTGCACGATCGCCGGATCCCGAAACAGAAACCGCCCGCGCGCACCGCCCAGTTGAGCAAAGAAGGCCGCAAGGCGGCGACCGTCGCGTCCTTGCACCTGTGCCATCTCGATCTGATACTCCCACCACTCACCGCCCCAGTCCTGCAACTGCGCAGACCCGGTGAACGGTGAGGTCGCGAGTGAAGTGGCGGTGACCAGACGGCGCTCGAGCGATTGCACCAGGGACAGGGGCAGTTCCGGGATCATCGGGGATGCTTTCGCTCAAATCGCATGGCCACGCCGCCGCCCATCGGCAACGCTGGCTTTGGCGATGCGGGCAATCTCGGGGATCGCTGCGCGCAGCTTGGCATCGATCTGCTCAGCCACACCTGCCACCGCGCCGCGGGCATCGATGCTGATGCTGACGACGCCATTGGCCCCCGCGCCGATACCCGCCGCCACCTCACGGCGCGACAGCACCCGCTCGCCGCGCTGCAAGATGGTCGGCACTTCGTCCGGGGCAAGCCCGGCCCAGCCGCCGGAATGCAGACGCGGGGCACCGGCGAAGGCGAGGGCCGGGACAGCGCGCATTGGCGCTGCGGCCCCGACCATGCCGCCCGCATGCGCGACCGGGGCAAAGAGCGTCGGAAACGCGCCACCCAACCATTTGGCGATCGGCCCCAGCACGGCGCTCTTGAACGCAAGCGTCGCGAGATCGGCGAGGATTGATTGCACTAGGCCCTTGAAGTCGAGCTTGCC